>JADQBM010000122.1 GCA_016278615.1 Clostridia bacterium
TTTTCGTCCGATAATTAACTCGACTTAGGGGTGACATTTTCGAAAGTTATTGACATCTTCATAGTTCTTCAGGGACAATTAGGGACGGCAGATGATCTAACCCCATCTGTCCCCTTGTCAGTCCTTGTCTTTTTATTAGTACTTAACAATATTGCTTTTTTTCAAAAATTGTCTTTGCGTATAAAATAGAAAAAACAGAAGAAAAACTCTCCTAAGAGCATGATGCTACCTATTACTACGCTTTCTTCTTTAATAATAACAACTGCAAAACATGAATAAAAAATGAATATTAATAATTGTATTATTCTTACAACTATAAATTTTTTAGTATTAATCTTCATTTGAACTTCCTTTTATCAAAAAAATCTATTCACAAGGCTTCAACTAACGTATGTTGGAAATACGATGTTAGGTGATGAGCTACTCTCTATCTTTTACTGAGAAATTTAAATAGTTTTCAATAATGAGGCTATCTTTCTTGGCTTTAACACTAAAATTAGTCCAAATATAAAGGTTATTGTTTTTCCACCAAGATTCACCTTGAATAAATTTAATATTTCTTCCATCCCAGTATGAGTGCCTGCCAATGCTATTCCGCCAATAACCTGAAATATAGAATTAAAATCAAATAAAACAATAATTAATCCTATTATCGAAAATGCTATCACTTGTATATCTACCAATGTATCTTTACTATAATTTATTACGTTTTCTTCATAAGTGTTTTCATTAGGAATAATATAATTAGAAATTTTTTCGGTTATAAACCATAGTATAATTCCAACAATTACATATAATACAAATGGTGAAGATATAATAAAAAAACTAAGGTATAAATTTGAATATCTATTAAAATTCGAAGAAATCAATAATCTATTGCCCACAAGCGAGAATGCATCGTTTATCCCCTTCATAATAAAATAAATACTTAAAATCTGATGAACAGTGCATAAAATCCACATCATAACCCATATCCAACATTTCACTGGCCGTCAACTGCATAAAAGTAGATTTACCAACCCCTGGACCACCTTTCATGCAAATAATCCGATCCGCTTCCTGTTGGTCCAAAATATACGGATAATAGGAAAAAAAACCCTATGGGCGTCCTAAAGATATTTAAAGACCTAATGCCATATTTACTGCGGCTGTTGCATGAAGGGTTGTTGTATCAAAAACAGGCAGCTCTGTATCTTCTTGTTTTACTAATAACGGTATCTCTGTACAGCCTAAAACAACACCCTCTGCTCCTTTTTCTTTTAGCTTATTAATAATCTCAATAAACTTATTTTTAGAATCCGAATTGATAATTCCAAAGTCTAACTCTTCATAAATAATCCGATGTATTAAACGTATATCTTCTTCATCCGGTACTACTATGTTAAGTCCAAACTTTTCTTCTAAAGGTTTCCTATAGAAATCCTCAGTCAAGGTAAACTTCGTGCCCATTAGGCCAATGTTTCGCAGCCCCATATTTTTGACCGTATTTCCTATGACATCCGTAATATGTAAAATAGGTTTAGATACTTCATCCTTAATAAAATCCACCGATTTATGCATGGTATTTGAACAGATAATCGTAAAATCAGCTCCTGCATTTTCAACTCTTAAAACGGCATCCTTAATGATTTCATTAACCTTCTCCCAATTATTCTCATCTTTTAATATAAGAATGGGGTCTAAATCAACGGAATACATCACGCACTGACATGAATGCTTTCCACCTAGCTTTTTAGTTGTTAATTCATTCATAATTCGATAATATTCAATAGATGACTGCCAACTCAAGCCTCCAATTAGCCCTATTGTTTTCATTTTTTTCTCCTTTTAGATTTTCGTTTCTGCAATAAGCTCAATTTCTACGCTGATATTCATGGGTAATGAATTGACTGAAACAGCGCTCCTGGCATGCTGCCCTTTTTCTCCAAAAATCTTGATTAAGAGTTCCGAGGCACCATTTATAACAAAAGGCTGATCATAAAAATCATCATCACTATTAACATATCCTCGCAAACTTATTATCCTTTCTACGTTATCCAGTCCCCCTGCTGCTTCAGTTAAAATAGCCAGCACATTCAATACAGTCAATTTTGCTGCATCATAACCCTCTTCTACTGTAATATCTTTGCCAACTTTTCCAGTGTATTTATTTTCGCCATTAACACTTGGCCCTTGTCCTGATATATACACATAGTGATTCGTTTTAACAAATGGAACATAGGATGCAATGGGTTTAGGCATATCGGGAATTTGTATATTAAGTTCTTCCAATCTTCTTTCAATGTCCATTCTATTATCTCCTATTTTTAAATTATTCTGATTTATATAAACTCTCTGGAACATGTATTTCTTCCATCATTTTAACATGCTTTAAATAAATTCTATAAGATCTGTTTTATTCACAGTTCTTGCTTAGCATGTAAGTATGATTATAAAGACTTATACATTCCTCTTCTTCGCTAGAGCTAGTATACCGCCTAAAGCAATAGACAAAAAAGCTGCGGTTAACACTCGATATTGGGGTGGCAATAAGAAAGTAATGGTATGTGCGGGTATCCAGAAAAATGGAATTGTCTTTAATATGACAAAAGAAACAAAACTCTCCCAGTTAACATGGGATACAACCTCTTTTAATGTGATTTTACTTCTTTTTGCATATCTTAAATCTAAATAAGTATCTGTTATTCGATGAAATGCCATCATTGCAGGTGCAAAAGTTAGGTTCATGACCGTGCTGGTAAAAAATGCTGCTGCAAGAGCGGATTCAGAATATGGCAGTAGACCAATTGACAATACTTCCTTCATACCTAAAGCATATACATTAAACATTAGTGCAATCACAATCCCTAAAAAACCCCAAATCACAGCCCGATAAAATATTCCGAGAGGAATGATCCAATGCCCTGAGGTAATTCTGTGAGCTAACAGTTCCCCCATTGTAGCCAAAATAAAGAATTTTATAAAACCACCGATATAAATATGATTGGTTGTGAATGTCATAAAAATTTCATGAGATGTAGGTACTACTATAATACCGATAAAAAATACAAAGCCCAATAGCCACAACAAATCTCCTTTTTTCATAATCAAAGCTCCTTTAAAGTTTTATTCATTTAAAAATGTCTATTATTTTATTTTAACTTATAGATTGTAATAATTGTATTATTTATTCTTTACATTATTTAGCAAATATGCTACGCCTTTATGCAGCTAAATAATACGCTTATCTTCTTTTCTATCTTTAGTTAATCTTTGCACTACCCCTCTGTTGATTCACTATTATATCTCCAATAAGTGTTGTCAATTGTCAATAATAGTATTATATTTTGTTTATAGTAGTTTCTTTCCAATTTTGAGGTGTTTTCATGTCAAACCTGTGCCGATCGAAAAGCGGGGTTATTATTATGATTTCTATTGATATACTTTTAAAGAATAAAAACAATATTAAAGAGCTGTCAGAAATGCTATCTGAACATGATATCGAAGATCTCATAAAGATTCTACCTGAAAAAAATAATGAGATTCGCTATCTATCATTATTAGTTCTTCAAGAAAGAAGCCGAAGCTATCCAGATGTATACAAGTATTGGAATACATTTGTTGATAAATTGAATAATAATAATTCTTATCAGCGGAGTATTGGAATTATGCTAATCTCAGAAAATATCAAATGGGATAAAGAAAACCAATTTGATACCATTAAGGATTTGTTTTTCTCTCATTTTGTTGATGAAAAATTCATCACTTCAAGGCAAGCAATTCAGAGCATCCATAATTGGATTGAATATAGAAAAGATTTAGTTTCTATCATCATAGACTATCTTACTGATATTGATTTCTCATCCTATAAGAATAATCAAAAGCAGTTACTAAAAAAAGATGCTGACAAAGCAATCTTATTTTGTGAAAGCCTTATTTAATATGTAGTATTTTTACATTTTAGTTTATTCTTTTTATTGTGACAATATTGCCCCGTCCCCAATTGTCTCTTATTGTGACAATATTGCCCCGTCCCCAATTGTCTCCCCTTGTGACAATATTGCCCCGTCCCCAATTGTCTCCCCAACTGTCTCCTAATTTCTCATGACTTGGTTAGCAAATACTGTAATACAACCATGATTATTATCCCTAATCCTAAGAAAAAAACTCCCGTAGAAGGAAATACTGTTGATTTTACTTCTTTAATTCTGCTTCTTAGCTCTATTTTAACATCTTCATAAATAGAAAGATTTCTAATATCTTTTAAGTTTAATTCTACTGAATTTAACGTTTGAGGATAGGTTATTCGCTTATTATCATAGTCTTTTAATACCACACTGTTCTTCTCTTTTTCATAAGAAATATTTTTTTCTATTAATATGTCAGTGAGTATAGACGATACCATCTGTTCATTAACATTAGTTATGGTAAATCTTCCTCTAGCTAATAAAATAATTATCACAGTTACTGGCAAAATACAAATAAATAGTACTTGAAGCCCATAACCCATTTCAATTAGGCTTATGGTGGGATGTAATGTAGCAATAAAAAATACAAATACACCATCGTACTCTCTTCTAACCATAAATTTTTTTCTGGTTAATAGAATGAGTCCATATAATATAAGCAAAACTCCAGTTCCAGAAATTATAGCTAAATTATAAAACACCATCACCCCCCTCTCTGGAATATAGACTATTTTTATTATACTTTAGTACGACTAGAATCATTCCAACTATGAACCGATATTTTTTCTTGTATTACTTACAGACTAAGTGGTGACAGTTTTTTGACGTCTCTTCTTCTAATATCGATAAAAATAATTTTACCAATTCCGGATCAAATTGTGTGCCCGAACATTTCTCCAATTCTATAATGGCCTCTTCTTTACTTTTCCTTTTTTTATAGGGCCTATCGCTGGTCATAACATCAAAGGAATCGGCAATGGCTAAAATACGGCATTCTATTGGAATATCATCCCCTCTAATGCCCAATTGATATCCAGTTCCATCCCATTTTTCGTGATGTTTTAAGATTAAATCAGCTACTCCTATGAGATCAGGAGAAGCTACAGCTATACGGTACCCTTTTTCAGGGTGTTTGCGTATCGTTGTCCACTCCTCTTCATTTAGAGGTCCTTTTTTCAATAAAATATCATTGGGTATTCCAACTTTTCCTAAATCATGTACCTGAGCCAAAAGATTAAGGTTGTCTAAAGTATTTGATGACAGACTAAGTTGTCTACCCATTTTTTGTAAATGATTGGCAAGTCGCTGAGAATGACCCTCTGTTACATAATCTTTCTCGCCTAAAGCAGCCATCAAGGAATATATAATTTGACTCCTACTGCTTTGCTTTTGGATTAATTTCTGATGATACATGCTTTCATCTGCTTCTTGTAGCGCTTGAGATAAAATCTTTTTCTTGTCAAGCACAGTTACTATTCCAAGAGAAATGCTTAATGGCAATTCTTGATTAGCTCTATTATAAATGGCAACATTCTCTTCTATTCTCTTTAATATGGTTTCGCCTATTATCTGATCTGTAGAAGGTAGTATTGAAGCAAATTCATCTCCACCGATCCGCGCCAAAATATCACACTCTCGCATAGACTTTTTTAATAACTCAGCACAATTTTTAAGTAATGTATCCCCTTTGTCATGCCCCATGGTATCATTTATTATTTTTAATCCATCTACATCACAAGACATCATGGTAATGGGATATTCTCTGCTGTTTTGAAGTCGTTTCATTTCTTCTTCAAATAAAACTCTATTATATAAACCTGTTAATTTGTCATGGAGGCTTAAGTATTCTAATTTTTCTTCGTTTATTCTACGCTGGGTAATATCCTCAACAATACCAACACCGCCTATAACCTTCCTCTCCCTTGAAAACAAAGGGGTAAACAACACTCTTACAGGTGTTTTTTTTGTTGCCGTAGTAGAATGATAGATATCTTCAAAGGTTTTCATTTCGCCCTCAAGAGTTGTCTGTATTGCCATTTTAATTTTAGTGTTTTCTAATTCAAAGGTATGAAATCCAATAAGAGCTTTACGAGTAGATCCGATAATTTTTATGAAGTTTTCATTGCAGTCCGTAATAATACCATTGTAATCAAAGTGAAAAAATCCCAATGGAGAATGCTCAAATATTGAGCGATATTTTTCTTCACTTTTTTGCAAAGCTTCTTCTGATTGTTTGCGTTCTGTTATGTCTCTGATAATTAGTATCTTTCCTTGATTTCTTTCCTTTTTATCCTTTAAAACCGAAAAGCGTATATCTATCCAGCGTTCCTCATCAGGCATTTTATATTCGATCTTTGAATATTGCGTTCCATTTTCCATGATTTGTTTTTTAGATAGTGTGAAAAAATCAAAAATCTCATCTATATGCATTCCTGTAATATTGCCTTTATCTTCAAAATATTTTTTTCCTATGTCATTCATATCCACTATTCTCCCATTTAAATCTAATACCAGGATAGCATCTTGAATAGATTCAAATACATTGGAGCGTGCTTCAGACAAGAAATCGAACATTTTAAAATGAAAAAGATTATATAGGTATACCAGTCCAGTAATAGAAAATCCTAATTGTGTTATATCAAGATTCATTGGTGAATAACCCAATATATATATAATAAATGTTACCCAGAGTATTAGGGAGCCTAAAAATAACAATAGAAATCGTTTTTTATAGATTTCAAATGATTTTATGTAGGTATATAACAATAACCCACTGCCAAACAAAAAAGAAATAATAAGATAAGCTGAGTTGAACCAATACCATATGCCTTTGCCTATGGACGCAATTGCCAGCCCATTAACATGCTCCAGTGATAAACTGCTGTAATACAGATAATGTATGTGATTTGTATTAACTAACAACAGTGTTATAACTGGAATGATCCACAACATGATAACAACGGATTTTTTCAACCATCTATCATATCCACAATAACGGATTACAAAGATAATCCACAAAACCGGTAATAAAACGCCACCAAGGTACTGAAAACGCAGCCACGCAAATAATGTTTCTACATCTGGGCTTTTAACTTCAAAAAAATAGCCAGCGGAACAAATGGCCGCAGCTATCATAAGGATCCCGAAACTGAGAGAACCATCCTCATTTTTTGACCTTAATGATATGTAAGCAATGAATAAATACATAACAGCTATAGGCAGTAACATATTAACCAAAATACTGATGTTTGAATTCATATTCTCAGCCTCAATTCTGAACTGTTTTTGTAAATCATTCATGTGTACGTACCAATATATGATACACAAATTCATTATCCTTTGCAACAAAAGTATGCGAAAGGTTCTGACATCGCTTCAAATCGTCCCTACTCCCTTGATAACAATTTAAATAATTCTTCATTCTCCACAACTTCTTCTATTGATCGGATGCCAATTTCTTTTAGTATCTTCATGACATTTAGATTGTCAAAAGGTGTCATAATAAGAGAGTCTTCTCCAAAATCATTAACAAACTTTGTTGCTTCTTCTACATCAATATTGGTTCGTGGCCCTCCTACGCAGCCTCCTGGACATCCCATCCCCTCGATAAAATTATAGTCAATTTTTTCTTTGTTGGATAAATCGTCCAGAATTTTTTTGCAATTTTTCACGCCATCTATTTTCTTGGCTTTAAGCTTAATGAGTCTTGTAGGTTCTAATCTATTTACTACTGATTTTACTGAAAAGCTTACGCCTCCTGTTCTGGCATATATTCTTCCTCCAAAGGAAGCTTGGTCTTTTTCATCGGATGGCAAGCTCTTGAGGTCAATTTCCAGGGATTTGAAGATTTCATCTAATTCTCTGAAATTTAAAACAAAATCAATATCTCCTTTTAATTCAGGTTCCTTTATTTCAGCTTTTTTAGCTATGCATGGGGCGATGAAAACGACTTTTGCATCTTCATAGAGCCGTTTTAAAAATCTTCCTGAAGCGATCATTGGCGACACCGAAGGAGACATATGTTTATAAATTTCGGGATAGTTCTTTTTGGTTAGATTAAACCAGACAGGACAACAACAACTTGTTAAAAAGAAATCTTCTTCGGTCTTGACTAAATGACAGAATTCGAAAGCTTCTTTAATGGTCAATATGTCTGCAAACAATGCCACTTCCACCATATCTTCAAAACCTATAAGCTTTAAAGCAGATCTTAACTGCCCCATGGAAACATCTCCCAATTGACCTACGATAGCAGGTGCAACCGTTGCGTATAATTTAGTTTTATGATCTTTAAGCATTTTAACCAATGGGATGAATTCTATTTTGTCGGATATGGCACCAAAATCGCAGCTTGGGACGCAATACCCACAGCTTAAACATTTATTGTTTATAATGACCGGTTCTTTTTTTCTCCTGTAAATATCTGCTTCAAATTTTGACGTTTCAATACAATTGCAATTCTTTTCATCACAATACTCACAGGCACCACTTATCTTTGCAACGACGGGTTGTTCGACTTTTTTGTAGTTCCTAACAATATCCAATTCATCCCTGAATTCTTTATTGCCCGTTGGATCCAGCCCCATGGCCACGCGAATGTGGTCTTTGATAAAAGGGATATCTTCATTGCTAAACCCATATTCATCTTTTATCTCAGCTGCTAAGTGGTTTAAATCTTCAATGCTGTTTATCTTACCATTCCAATACCGCTTTACAAGCTCACCAAATATATGCATGCGTTTCTCTTGGAAGTTCTGGAATTTATCTTCTATGACCAACACCCTCTTATCTGATTTATTTATCATTTATATATTTACAAGTTTATTTTAGTATCTCTTTTACTTTTCCCATATATTCTTTAGTTTTTAGTAATCGTAAAAATGAGTAAAACATGTACATAAAAAAGTGGCTGACGCCACTCCGCTAGGGAACCCTATGGTTCCCTTCGGCACTGCACCCTCCTTAAT
>JADQBM010000060.1 GCA_016278615.1 Clostridia bacterium
TCATCTATAGGACTTGCTTATATCTTGAACAAACAGGGAAAAGAAGCCGAGGCGGTCATTATCAGTCCAGAGGCGATAAAGCAAACAGAAAAGGACATTATCAGTCATATGCAGGACATTGCCCTTCCCAGACTTATTTCAGAAAAAACTCTTGCAAAAAATGATATTGCTTTAGTGGATCACAATGACCCTGATGAATCCTTTGGAGCTTTGGGTCTGAAAATGAAACCCGTATTATGCGTAGACCATCATCAGGATGTGGGCTACAGCATGGATAAAAAGATCATTAAAAAAGTAGGATCTGCCTGTACCCTGATTGTACAGATAGCTAGGGAAGAAAATATCCTTTTTACTGAGAATATTGCTGAAGCTCTGGTTTTTGGCATACTTAGCGACACTAGCGGGTTGAAAAGCAAGAAAACTTCCCAAGAAGACAAAGATATGATTGCATACTTATATGATACCTATGATATTTCAAAAGATATTGATACCATTACATCTTTAGTTGTCCTTGATACGGATATCGATGGTATGACTATACAGGAGCTCCTGAATCTTTCTTTGAAAGAATACAATAATGATCAGATTGGGATCGCATCACTGGAAGTATTAGACGACGATTATAAATTAAGGCTGGATGAGATACTGGAACATGGTTGGAAGACCAAATATCCGTTGTATATCTTTTTAATATTGAAATTACATACCTCTGAATCCATCGTCTACTATTTTGATAAAAAATATCACTGCTTTCCTGAAGTTAAGAATTTCAATACATTGATATCCAGGGGGCAGGATCTTGTACCGGAAATCTTGAAAAAGACTGAATTCTTAAATTAAATAGGATAAAATTATCATGAGGCGAGGTGATATAAATCCAATCTCCAACTACGATCAAATAAAAAGTGCTTAGCCGTGTTGAATTAGCGCTATCCTGACTCCATTTGGATCTTCTAAAAAGGCTAAGCTTCCAACCAGTGTTGGTATTGGTTCCATGGTGACGTTAGCACCTTTGGATTTGAGCTCCTTCAATGTGAGTTCTAAGTCCTCAACATCCATTCCCACAGAATAAAGGCCTGTCTCATAAGCTGTATTTTTTATGAGCTCTACCATAGCATCTCCTTTTCCTTTCATTAATGTGATCATTGTTTCAGGCTGGGGATTGTACTGGCTGTCAATTTCAAATCCCATAACTTCTGAGTAAAATTTAATTGACGCCTCCATATCCTCAACTATGATAGTAGCGTACTTTACCTTAATGTCCATGTTCTACCTCCTTTTTATTTACCAAAAAATATGTAAAAAATATTGACTAATGTTAAGTTTAAATATTTACAGTTAGATCTTAAAAAATTACTCCTGATTATTTACAAGGTTTTAATCGTACCTAAAATCAATTGGTGCTTCTATAAACCGGTGATTTATTACCCTACTTAGTATTGGGAAAGGAGTAAATTTTTGCAACACTTTTAGCCCGATAGTACTAATTAAATTATAGCCCAGTCGTACTAAATTTTCTACAACGTACTTATAAGTTTCAATAGAGACATCACGTAGATGTTACCTATAGATAAAAAGTAGAATTACATGGTATAATAAGGTGATTACAATTTTATGAAGATTATCTAAGCAAATAATTTGATAATGCGTCAAAAATAACCATTCCTAATGATACTCATTAATCGAATAGGTGGTGGTAATGTGGCAGTGAAGCTTGGATCAAAGGAAAACAAAAAAAATATGGACAGAAGATGGTTGGCATCAAAATATAGGAATAACAGGATATATCCAGTCTTAGTTATTTTTTTACTATTGACTGGATTTCTATCATTAAGCGGCTATCTGATATATTCAAATATTCACGAGCTAACTTTGGAATTGCTAAAAAAGAATGCAATGAATGTCGCTGCGACTACAGCAAAAGTGGTGGAACAAGACATAGAGTCTTATGTAACATTAACAAATGTTACTGATTATGAACAAGAAGACTATGATGAAGGTTACTATAATAAAATGCAACAGACATTTCAAGAAATTAAAAACGAAACGGGTGCCAGTTTCATTTATACAGAAAAGAAATTGACAGGAACTGAAATTGCATACATATTTGACGGAGAAGACCCTAAAAGTGAGTTATTTTCGCCTATAGGTTCAGTAGATAATATGGGTGAAATTGAGCTTATGGCTTATAATAAAGAGGTTACAGTGGCAACGGACATCGTCGACTGGGATTATTGGGGAGAGCTTTTAACAGGGTGTTCTCCCATAATAGACCATCGGACAGGAGACGTGTTGGGACTAGTAGGTGTTGATTTTTCACTAGATTATTTGAATAATCTAATGGAACGTATTAGAATTATAATCGCAGTATTTGTAACGTTAATTATATTATTGTCTACATTTTTAATATATAAGTTGCATGGAGATAAATATACTGCTTTGAATATCGACTATTTGACAAGGCTTCATAGTAAAAGATATCATGACGTGAAATTGAACGAACTCATTGAAAAAGTTCGAATTTCAAAAAAACCGCTATCTCTAATGATGATAGATATGGATAACTTTAAACAGATTAATGATCAATATGGTCATGATATGGGGGACAATATTTTAAGATATGGTGCTCAGAGGATTGAGACGCTTACAAGAAATAATGATATTTGTTCCCGGTTTGGTGGAGATGAGTTCATCGTTATATTGCCAGATGCAAATCTGGAGCAGGCAAAAATGATTGGGGAAAGACTCATAGAGAAGTTTAACAACAATGATTCTGTAAAAGAAAAAACAATAATCGATGATCTTGACATCACATTAAGCATTGGGGTTGCAGAATTGCAAGATGATATGAATGAACGGGAGCTCACTCAATGTGCTGATGAGGCGCTTTACATATCGAAATATAAAGGGAAAAATAGAATAAGTGCTTTTGGAGAGACAAAACAGGGGACGTGCCTATAGTAGAAAGTATAATTTGAATAATAAATTACGAAGCTTACAAAAGGAGAAAAAAATGAAAAAGTGGATAACAGTTCTAATTTTAACTATTATTGTCTTGAGTTATAGCTCAAATATATCCGTTGCAGCTGATCAAACCACTTCTATTAAAATCGATGGGCTCCCAGTTTCTTTTAATGATCAGTCTGGATATCCCTTTGTAGATGGTAACAGTAGAACCCAGGTGCCTTTCAGGGTTACACTTGAAGCTTTTGGGGCCGAAGTGCAATGGGATGGTCAAAATCAGATTGCCATTGCGATAAAGAATGGCATTCAGGTGGAAGTTCCTATTGGAGAATCCTACATATGGATTAATCATGAAAAAAAACAGAACGATACCATAGCATTATTAAAAGATGGAAGAACATATCTTCCTATTAGGGCTGTCATGGAAGCATTTGGATGTAAAGTAAGCTGGAATGAAAAAGAGCGAGTTGTTGTGATCGTAGGCGAAAGCTTAACACTGAATGAAGCTGACCTGATTGAGGGAAATACTCTTGGAAACATTCAAAACGAAGGCTATGTTGCACAGCAGGGGGAATGGTTATATTACAGAGGACAGAATATGGATGGTACACATAGTCTGTGTAAAATTAAAATAGATGGTACTGGTAGGACTGTACTTTCTAAAGATGAAGCAAAAAATATCAATGTAGTTGGAGATTGGATTTACTACAGTGTTGCGGACGCGCCTTACTTTACGAGTGCTCCAATGTATAAAATTAAAACGGATGGAACAGGCAAAACTATTTTTAACGATGAAAGCATGGGGTATGTAAATTTTGATGGTGACTGGGTATATTATACAAATTGGTCAGCTGCTAATAGCGCAGAATTATATAGAGTCAGAATAGATGGTACAGAAAAAGAGCGGCTAAGCACAGACAAAGGACACAGTATAAATGTCGTAGGAGACTGGATTTATTATTCAAATACAAATGATAAATTCAGAATATATAAAATGAAAACAGATAAAACTGAGAAATCTTTGATTTGTGATGATGAAGCAGAAAATCTAATAGTTTATGAAAACTTCATTTATTATAAAAATAATTCAGATGGGCTTAAGATTTATCGAATCAATACCGATGGAACCAATAAGCTTAAAATAGGTGATGATTCTATATATGCTATGAATATTTCAGGAGACTGGATTTATTATGCGAGTGTATTGGATAAAAATATATATAAAATGAAGATTGACGGTACAAGTAAGATAAAGCTCAATGACGATATGCATAGTACAAATATCAACATTGCTGGGGACTGGATATATTATAGCACCTATTCAGAAACAAATTCAGACGGGTTAAGTTATGTTAATGCCATTTATAAGATGAGAATGAATGGCACAGACAAAGTTATTGCAAAGTAAGACAAGGTGTCAGGCGAACAAAAGAACAAGATTAATAAATCATTTACAATAAAGCATCTTCTGCTATTAGTGTCAGAAGGTGCTTCTTTTTGTTTCGTTAACACAAGGCAAACAAAAAAACTGTCCTATCGTTTCTTAGGGAAACTCAGATATTATCAATAAATCCCCCATATGGGGGATACAAAACCGTGAAGCCCATGAGTAGAATTGTAAATGTCCATGCAAGGGATGATTACAAGCTTTTGATAGACTTTGAAGATGGTAGTAATATTACCTTTAATATGCAAAAACTGATTAACACCATTCCTTATTCAAGGTTGAAAGAACTATCCAACTTTCAGACGGTAAAATTCGATGAGAAATCTGTCTATTGGGAAGCTGGGGATGAAAAACCTGAGTATTACCCTGTAAGACTCAGTGTCGACAAGGTTTTATTTTCTTTAAGAGATTAGTGATATTTGGGAGGGTGAAAATGAAAAAAAATAGATTTGTTCTGTTAATAATTTTTATATTTATAGTTTCAAGTTTTTCTGTAGTATATGGTTTTGAACCAGGAGGAGGACATGGAGGAGGATATGATTCTAATGCCTATTGGCCTACTCAGTCGGATTCTATACGCTTATCAAATGAGGCAAGCCTAAAGAATCCGGCATTAAAATTTGCTTTTCAACATTCAGGATCTATTAATGGCGCACCTGTTGTTGGCAGGGAAGGGACCATTTATTTTAATACATCAAGTAAAAAATTATATGCGGTTAACCCTGATGGGACGCAAAAGTGGGCAGTAGATTGTGGAACTGTGGATGTTTCACCTGTGATAGGAAAGGGTGGTGTCATTTATGTTGCATCAGATGAAGGGGTTATAGCGTTTAATTCAGATGGGACCCGAAAATGGACAAATCCTCGTGATGATGCTCATTTTGGCCAAATTATCAATGATATCGCATTAGATCAAAATGGCGATATATATATTACTGAGAGAGCCGCTGAATTAAATGACTATAGCGAACCAGTCAATACCTATTACATCAGAAAGATTCATAAAGATACCGGCAACTCATCATGGAGTAGAAAATGGAGTGTTCTGGATGACCCAAATTATGAAAATTCGGAGATGATGGAGTCTTATAATGGTTCATCACCAGCTATAGGCAAGGATGGTACGGTTTATGTTCTGTTAGGGAATAGGCTTGTTGCACGGGATTCTTTAAATGGAGATTTAAAATGGGACTATTATTTCGGAGTGAATCTGTATAATTACTCAAAGATAACCCTTACAGATGAGGGCCTTTATATTAATATTTATCACAGTGTACAAAATGGGAGACTATACTATTTTAATAGTAACAGAACTGCAGAATTTGTCCAAATTAAAAATAATCCACCTATTTCCTTTCAGGGACAAGTATCTATAGGACCAGATGGTACGACTTATTGTTCTGCCGGGCGCCTAGAATGGAATTCTGACACGAATACACTTACTTATCATGAAGGTGGCATATATAAAATCGATCCACAAGCCTCAGATGTAATGGGCGTTCTTTTTCATTATAAAAATGAAGGTGCCTTTGAGCCTCCAACCATTACTTCAGACCATGTGTTGTATTTAGATGACGGTACGGCTATAAATTCTTCCGGCGCAGAAATTTGGACAGTGGATGGCGATGGAAGACCAGCCATAGGCAAAGAGGGGATTGTGTATTATAAAGATAAGGATAGTTATCCACTTGCCTTGAAAGCTTATGTGGAAAACCAGATTATTTCTTTTTCCAATACAAATAATACCATAAACGAGGGGCAGAGTAGTGTTGATATAAATGTCATACGTTCAGGAGAAGTCGGCGGGTCAGTCTCATTTCGATTAAAAACAGACATTCCTATGACCGAGGGTACTTCAGTGACTACGCAGTGGTCTTCGTAGAAAAGACCTTTGAGGATATTGACAGTGTATCTTGGGCAAAAGAGCAGATTGAGGTCCTTGCTTCCAAAGGCATATTAAAGGGAATCTCCGAAACGGCATATGCGCCTCAGACAGATATCACCCGTGCTGATTTCTTGTATTTCCTAATAAGGACTTTGGGCGTCAACGCAAAAATAGACGGAAACTTTGAGGACATAGATAGTAGTGCCTATTACTATAACGAAATCGCAATTGCTAGAAAACTGGGCATCACCCAAGGTACCGGAGACAACAAATTCAATCCGGATACAAACATTACCAGACAGGACATAATGGTACTCACCGAAAGGGCGTTAAGGGTGCTGGATAGATTGAAGACACAGAGCACAGCCTCGGACCTTGAAATATTTACCGACAAATATTTGATTGCATCCTATGCGACTGAAAGTATCGCCACACTGGTAAAGGAAGGGCTTATAAAAGGAGATGGGGAAAAAATTAATCCTTTAGTCCATACCACAAGGGCAGAAGCAGCAGTATTCCTATATAGGATTTATAATAAGTAGTCAGATGTGTCATCGCGAGGGGAAGCGCAGCGATCTCAACAGGGGATTAGGGTCCAGAAGGGAGAAGGATCAGGTATCCAGTGTCCAATGTCGGGGCTGGTGTGCGGCGACAGAGACGCAGGAGAGAAGGATAGAGGGTTAGAGGGTTAGAGATTAGAAATACATGAGCTGAGAATAAAAAGATAAGACAGATAGGTCATGGTGTAGAATACATCAAGGCTATCTGTTTTTTAATATAGGCATTTCTTACACATTTCAAATAGAAAGAAAAGAATTAGAAAGTGTGACAATTTATCTCATCTATTGACAAAATACTCTATAAAATATATATTTATTATATCTAATGACTACAGTCACAATCTAAACTTTATAATTATAGCGTAATAAACTATCTTTAGTGATACGGACCGTATAGCAGACTGGGCGATAGATGCCATGACGGCATTTGTCCAAACAGGAACCATCAGTGGCAGTAATGGCAGACTGAATCCTATAGATACAACCAACAGAGCAAGAAATGGCTCAGGTGCTTTATAATCTGTTGTCAGTTTTTAAAAAGGAAGGTGCTTAAGACGCGGGGGCTAAAAGAAAAACAAAATATGCCCCAAAACGTCTTAAATGATATCTATAATGGCATAATTTGACCAATAATACGAAAATGACATACAAGAATTACAGATTTTGTATTGCTCTTTAAAATCTATGAATAAATACGGAGGGTATCGCTATGGAAGTAGCAAATAAGAAATTTCGAATCTTTACTTATTCCTTTATAATGATAATCCTGATTATCGTTTCTGTCCCTATTGTCAGTATGGCAGCTGAGGAGGAAGGACAAGAAGAAACGGTGGTTTTTACTATCGGTCAGCCAGGCTATTTAATTGGCGGTAACGAAACCAAGATGGATGTGGCGCCTTATATCAAGAATGACCGAACCATGATGCCTGTCGCTTTTGTAGCCGAGGCATTGGGAACTGAAGAACTCAGATGGATTCCCTCTGAACGAAAGGTTTTCATTAAAAAGGGCAACAAGGAGGTTACTATAACCATTGGTTCGAAAGAGCTGTATGTGAATAATGATATAATCACAATGGATGTTGCGGCAGAAATAAAGGACATAGGTAATGGTGGTGGACGTACGATGCTACCCATTTCCTTTATTGCCAAAGCTTTTGAGATTGGTTATGAATGGGACGACAAAACAAGGAGTGTCTATATCTATAAATATAATAAGGTTTTAAGCCAGCCTGGATTATATGGAGCAGAAACGGATAATTTGATTATCAGGGGTAATGTGACAGTTAAGTCGGACAAGGTTACTCTGCAGAATATGATAATTCTAGGAAATCTCATTGTGGACAAAGAAGTTGGCACCGGAACGGTGTATTTGAAGAATTTACAAGTTTTGGGCGACACTCTGGTTCGAGGCGGTGGAAAGGATAGTATTCATATCATTGGAGGCTCCTACCATACGATTATTATCCAAGATGCCGGGGATGGCGTTATCAGGGTTTTAGGGACAAATACGGAGGGTCTGGAGATTGTGATTGCTGAAGGAATGTCGGACCAGGATGTGATTCTAGAGGGGAATTTTAAAAGCGTAAGAGTAGAAGGCAATCATGTGAACCTTCGGACTCAGGGCGATACGATTGTAGATAATCTTACTATTTCCCCGGGGATTATCGGAAGTTTTGTTTCCTTGGGTAACGGTACAACAGTGGGAACAATGGTACTAGAATCGGAAACCATTGTTGACGGATCTAATAATATCAGAAACACTGTCGGCGAAGATGCAATGCTAAGACTGTCAACTACTCCTTCATCGGACAGCGACGACAGCGACGACAGTTACGACAGCGACG
>JADQBM010000017.1 GCA_016278615.1 Clostridia bacterium
CCGCCAACAATGGTTCCTGTTTCAATTTCTGTAGGTGCTTTCTTAGTTTTAGCCATTTCTATAATTTCTGCAAAATCCTTTTTACCCTTTTCATCTGCTTCAATGTGTTTGCTTCCTGGATAACCTGAAGCTCCAGTGGTAAAAATCCTAGCCCTTACTTCATCACTCTTTGGAGGAACGATACAATTTGTTGTGAACAAGATGGGCCCATTAAATGATTCAAATTCAGTGGCCTGTTTCCACCATGCGTTTCCATAGTTTCCAACAAAGTTATCATACTTTTTAAAAGCAGGATAATAATGTGCCGGAAGCATTTCACTGTGTGTATAAACATCAACACCCGTATCTTTGGTTTGTTCTAACAGCTGTTCTAAATCTGTCAGATCATGACCTGATATAAGAATAGCAGGGTTATTTCTAACGCCTATATTAACTTGTGTCATTTCAGGGTGGCCATATTTAGAAGTGTTGGCCTCATCTAATAATGACATGACTTGAACCCCAAAGTTTCCGGTTTCCATGGTTAAAGCTACCAACTCATCACTGGTCAATGTATCATTAAGTGTTGATGCAAGCGCTTTATAAATAAAGGTATATATCTCATGATTTTCTTTTCCTAAATTAAGGGCATGATGACCATAAGCAGCAATTCCTTTGACTCCATAAGTAATAAGTTCTCTAAGTGAGCGTACATCTTCATTTTCTGTTGAAAGAACCCCTACCACTGCTGCTTTAGCAACCATGTCTTCCTTTGTCTTTACCTGGAAAGTGGCGGCATCATGTAAATTTGTAGCATTCACTTTTTCTTTTAAACCATCTCTGATAGATAATAACTTTCTAATTTCTTTTTCAATAGCTGTATCATCGAAATTTGCATTGGTTATGGTCATAAACAAGCCGTTGAATACAGCATGGTTTACTTCTCCCAAATCTTTAACACTTAAATCTCCTTTAACAATAATGTCTGATACGCCTTTCATTGTATAAATCAAAAGATCCTGAAGCTTTGCCACCTCTTCTGTTTTTCCACACACTCCTCTGATTTCGCATCCTGATCCTTTTGCTGTCTCTTGACATTGATAACAAAACATACTCATAAAATGTCCTCCTTTTTTCTTTCCATAATTTATTTTAAAACTTTAGGCGATGGTGCTTTAATAACCATGAGCTCTAAGGTGTCATAATGCCTATTTTTAACATTCATTTTCGTTTGAAAAGGAATGTTTAAAACAGAACCTTCGAGATATTCATGAAAGTCCTGATCATTCAATTGAATTGAAAGAATTCCTTTAAATACTGTCATATAAATATTGGAATTAGATAGGTGCTGTGGCAAGCCTTCATCTTTCTTGAAAATCATATGAATATAGTGCAGGTTTTCGTCTTGTATAACTCTTTTAACAGGATTTTCATCTTCATGTGTTATTGAAAAAACTGCTTCAATCATATATATACCTCCTTTTGTTATTTTTTAAACACATTCTTCTTAACTAAAGAATATATTCTTTCTTCCTAAAAGTCGGTAGCTCCTGCAACATTTTATTACTATGGTGCCTGATTACTTTGGACAAATATAACGACAGTCTTTCAATTACAATTCTTGATAAAAGCAAATAGGCGGCTTTATCTTCCATTGAGAATAAAGCCACCTATTTATGTTTTGATAAGATTTGATAAAAATTATCTACGTCTTTTTCTTACTAGTATCTGGTACCACAGCCAAAATTACAGAATAAAACAACCAGTAGTAAGAAAAAGAATAGCAAGCTGCTATCGCATCCATTAAAAATGCCGCCTATTCCACCACATTGTGTATCTGCCATTGTTTAACCTCCTTCCGCTAAAGGAATTCAAAATAGATTTACCTAATGGACTTAATATATATTATGACTTTCATCTTATTAGTGTTAATTCCAAAAAAAAAACCATAATAATGGTTTCTATCATTATTATGGTAGTATTCAAATTCTTCACATTTATAATTCACTCAATTTTCCCACTCATAAAAGCTTTTCAATTATAATTTTAATGTTGAAAGGGGTGTTGAATGTATTATCTTTGCAAAAGTGCAATAGCAAGTAATAGAAAAAATCTAGTGTAATATATCATCAATTCTTTCTTTTAATGTCATTACTTTTTTTTCGATAATCTCTGCAGTTCTTATGAATTCTTCTTTGCCTTTTCCTGTAGGATCATCCAATCCCCAATCTTCTCGATATTTACAAGGTAAAAGGGGACAGTTCACATTGCAACCCATTGTAATGACCACGTCCACTTCAGGTATATCTGAAGTCAATTTGGAATGTTGCGTTTCATTCATATCGATCCCATAGAATTCCTTAATAATTCCCACAGCATCTTGATTGATTTGTGGCTTCGTTTCTGTTCCAGCAGAATAGGCTTCATATTCATCAGAGGCCAATTGCTTAGAAATCGCTTCTGCCATTTGTGAACGACAAGAGTTGTGAACACATACAAATGCGACCTTTGGTTTTTTTCTGTTCATATTTTATACCTCCACTATCATTTATAATTTTGCAACATGAGCAAACTTCTATTCAGATGAAAACCAATGCTTCGTACCATTTGCTATTTTAACAAGGGTCAGCATAACAGGGACTTCTACCAATACCCCTACTACGGTTGCAAGGGCCACAGGCGAGTCAGCTCCAAACAAAGATATGGCGACGGCTACTGCTAGCTCAAAGAAATTTGATGCACCAATCATTCCTGCCGGTGCGGCAATATTATGGGGGAGCTTTAATTGTTTGCTGGCTAAGTATGCTATAAAAAATATAAAGAACGTTTGTATCGTAAGGGGAATCGCAATCAATAGAATATGCAGTGGATTATTCAAAATAACTTCACCTTGAAATGAGAAAATAATTACCAATGTCAGCAATAATCCAACAATAGTAATATTATTAAACTTGGGAATAAATGAATGATTAAAATATTCTTCTCCTTTATTCTTGATAACTGCATTTCTTGTTAATGAACCCCCAGCCAGAGGTATGACTACAAAAAGAACAACCGATAACACAAGTGTGCTCCAAGGCACTGCAACCCCACTTACACCCAATAAAAATACTACGATGGGTGTAAAGGCAATAAGAATAATCAAATCATTGGTAGCAACCTGAACAACCGTATAGGCAGGATTACCTTTTGTTAAATGGCTCCAGACAAAGACCATGGCTGTACAAGGCGCTGCGCCTAAAAGTACTGCTCCTGCAAGATAGTCTTTAGCCAAATCTACAGGAATAATGGACTTAAACACAACATAAAAGAAAAATGAAGCAATTGCATACATTGTAAAGGGCTTAATGAGCCAATTGGTAACCCATGTAACAAAAAGCCCTTTTGGTTCTTTCCCAACATTTTTAATAGACTTAAAGTCTACCTTCATCATCATGGGATATATCATAAGCCAAATAAGTATTGCAATGGGAATCGATACATTGGAATACTCAAATCTGCCTAAGAAATTTGGAATGGCAGGCATATATTTACCTATAAGCACACCTACAACCATACACAAAGCAACCCAAAGAGTTAAATACTTCTCAAAAAAACCAATCCCGGAATCAACCTTTTTTTCAGTCATATAAATCACCCTCCAGTTCTGTTTTCATACTTTCTTCTACAAATATTCTTTGCAGATGCATTCCTTTTTATTTTCCATCAACTTTTCCAAAAATATTTGTAATTCATTTTTCTTTTCTTCATTTAAAGAGTATCTCATCCAGGCACCATCTCTTCTGGCATTAATAAGCCCGCTTTCTGTCAAGATCTTCATATGATATGACAAAGTGGGTTGAGTAATGTCAAAGGCCTCAAGAATATTGCACGCACACATCTCTCCGCAGGATAACATATCAATAATCCTTAACCTTGTTTCGTCCCCAAGTGCTTTTATGGGCAAAACATACTCAGCATAAGAATATTTCATTTTCATCAACTCCCAACTAAGATAGATATAGATATTTGTCTATGATATTCAAATCTTTCTATATCTCATTATAATCGAGCATATAGATAAATGTCAATATGTTGATTAAAAAAAGTGGCTATCGCCACTCCGCTAGGGAACCCTATGGTTCCCTTCGGCACTGCACCCTCCTTAACCGGCAAAGGAGTATCCCCTCTGCACTCCCCTTTTTTATATAATAGAAAATCGATATTTCCTATTATATAAAAAAAGAAGCCCTTTTACAGGCTTCAGTATCAAAGTATTCAATTAACAACAACACCCTTTGTTTTTGGGCTTCTTTTCTTTCACTGCCTCTATCATATATGAAGCGACAAAATCTTCAATATTTTTATCTGGCGCCCATGACCTGATAATTTCTTTACTATTATCTTTAGGTGTCAAACGTATATCTTTAAAACCTGCATTTTGAAGCATCTCTCGGATGTCTTCAATATACTCAGCCCCACCAATACAGCTTGCAATTAGTGCTAAATCTTCCTTTATGTCTTGTGGTATTGGTGCTGTTGCGACCACATCCGATATGGATAGTCTGCCTCCTGGCTTAAGAACTCTAAAGGCATCTTTGAACACCTGCTCTTTATCTTGTGAAAGATTGATGACACAATTGGATATAATCACATCTACTGAATCATTGGCAACCGGCAGATGTTCTATTTCTCCTAATCTGAATTCTATATTGGTACATCCACTTTTAACGGCATTTTTTCTTGCCAACTTAATCATATCAGGTGTCATATCAACACCTATAACATATCCTTTTGCTCCTACTTTATCTCTTGCTAAAAAACAATCAAAGCCCCCTCCACTTCCAAGGTCAAGAACCACTTCACCTTCTTTAAGAGAGGCCATTGCAATAGGATTGCCACATCCTAGTCCCATATTCGCTTCAGGAGGCACATTAGAAATATCCTCATCTGTGTATCCTATCTTAAGAGATGTCTCTTCAATATCCATGGTTGCTCCGTTACAACAGCAGCTTCCACTACAACATCCTTCTTCGGATCCTTTTGCTGCAACCTCTGAATAATTCTTTCGTATAAATTCCCTTATTTCTTCCTTGTCTTTCATTTCTATCACCTTCCAATTATTTTATCGTCTATATATAAAGACGTACGAAAATAGAAAAAGACGCATCATTTTCATTCTATTTATCCCATGATTAACAATTCAAATTCTTAAAAATACCTCAAGAAAAGAATTGTTCAATCCCTGGATGACGAATTCCAACCTTCAGGGGATATATTGATTTCCTGAAGCTAAGAATTCTGTTTTTGCTTATAATCTATTATATTTCCCAGCGAGTCTACTTCGAAATGACAACAATTTAATAACATTTCTTTCAGTTTAATACGCGCCCTTTGCACCCTTGATTTAGCGCCTGATTCCGATAAACCTAGCTTCTCTCCCATTTCTTTTTGCGTTAGATTATAAAACTCTGTAAGTATTATCGCTTCCTTATACTTCTCAGGGAGGGATTGTATCATTGTCTTTAAACAGTGTGTAATTTCATCATTCATATTCATTCCATCACACGATTCAAATGTTATATCTTCTGGTAATTCCTTAATCGAATAATCAAATTTCTGCGCTCTATAATAGTCAATAATGGCATTTCTGGTTATTTTATAAATCCAAACATGAATTTTATCTAAATCATTTAATTGATCAATACTTTGAATAATTTTATAGAAGACATTCTGTAAGATATCTTCTGCATCCTGTTCGGAATTCACACGACTCTTAATAAAATCCTTAAGAGGCCTGCTAAATTCCTCCCAAATGCTTTCAATACAAATACTCATAAAACATCACTTCTCCTTAGAAATTTCACTATCTTAATGATTACTATTAATTTATGATTACCCTTTAATAATAATACTTTTGATTATGATCTTACAAGGTTTTAAGAAAAAGAAAAAAATAAACATCAGGGTTGTCCCGGTGTTTATTTTTATATCTTAGATTTTATTTATTTCCCATAATATCCTTAACTAAATTCACACTATCTGAAGCATTTTCTCCGAAACCATCGGCATCAATTTTACCTGCCCAACGTGAAGTAACTGGAGCTCCACCAACAATTGTTTTGATTTTACCTTTTAGCCCCTTCTCTTTGAGCATAGCTTCAAGTTTTTGCTGATGTACCATAGTAGTTGTCAAAAGAGTACTGGTACCTATAATATCAACATCGTATTCTATAGCCTTTTCTATTATTACATCATTGGATACATCCCTTCCTAGATCTATTACCTCAAACCCATTGGCTACCAAAAGAGCTGCAACGATGCCCTTTCCTATATCATGGAGATCACTTTCTACGGTAGCAAGTAGTATCTTTGCAGCCGCTTTCCTCTTTTCGCCTCCTGCCTCTATAGCATCATTGAGTATCGCTACTGCGCCCTTTATGGCTTCGGCTGCCATCATAACCTCTGGGAGAAATACCTCCCCATCTTCAAAGAGTTGACCTACTTCTAAGATGCCAGGTACAAAACCTTTATCGATAAACTCGGCAGGATCAACTCCATCCTTCAACCCTTTTTCTGCCAATTGAACGGCTAATTCTTTATCTCCATCAATAATAGATTGCTTTGCATCTTCTAATAATTTTTGATTAATCATATATTTACCTCCTTCCTTACTATCTTTTAAAGCTCATTCCTGTTTTTTTTGAAAATTTCTCTACACAATTAATATCTATATCTAATAGTTTAGAGATATTAGCTTTAGCTTCAATTCCTCTGCTACCTGCACCGTAACCCATGAAGACATTTGCGATATCCAGGTCCTCCCTGATTTCACGCATTACAACTTCATCGGTTAAGTCAAGTATGCCTACTCCTAATCTATCTGCTACATATTTTTTAGCATCATTCAATCTCATTCTCTTTGCCAATTGCATTCTGGCCACTAGGTCACCGGCAGTTCTTATGCCGCCCATGCCTGATGCTTGGCTATGAACAATAGCCATTCCTGAAGGGTCACCATAGCCCACCTACAACCCGTCCAGCTTTCCTATTTCGGCCATTGCAGTAGATGCTCTTGAAACGCAGTCAATGGGAGGTGTAATTTGCATAGGCACTCCACCAACACCCATTCCTACATTAGCGTGAACTGGAATCGGCGAAACTTCTCCGCAATACTTACACATAGTAAGTGCTCTGGCAAGATTCCAAGGAAAGCTTTTTCTGGTGTTTGTATTAACAACAGCACCTACTACATCTCCTCCAGCTTCTGCAACAATTTTAGCTTGATTATGAGGATACATCCCTGCTAATCTCTTCCCCTTATACTCTAATTCCCCATGAAATCCTAAAATAAATTCCCCAGACATACCCACTTCAATATTCATGTCAGGATGTTTTTCTTTTAACTTTTCTACCCCTCGTAAGACGGCATAAAATTCTGCATCTCCTCCTGAAGCAGTTGTATCAAAATCGATTCCGTCAGCACCTGCTTCATACATTGCAGAACCTACAACCCCTATATCACTAAACAACATTTCTGCTGCCTCAATTTGTGCTTCCCTAGCTTCTTTAATCTTTCCCTGAGGCATTAATTCAATTGAATTTTCACAAGGACCATCAGGCTTAGTATACATTTGTAGGTTAGGCATAGCGCCATAAAGCAATGGGGGCGTTGTCACCAATAGTGATTCTGCAACAGCATATTGTTCCTCAGGTAAGATTGATTTTAATGACTTAAAACTATAATGGACGTAAGCCATTTCTAAAGTGTCTGCCATCATTGCTCTTTCATAAACCTGCAATATCTGTGGCATAGCAATTGGTATCCCTAATCGTGTTAATTTTAAAGGCTGGGAATCATATGTAAGTACTAATTCATTTCCTCTCTCAACACTGACAAATTTTCTTGGTTCACAAATGATTTCCATTAATTTTTCAATGTCATCATTTGTAAGAGGCGGACATTTAGCTTTTTTTGAAGCAACTTCAACTCCGGCCTCGATTTCTTTTCTTACTTCTGTTTTTGACATCTCTATAAAATAACCGTCTCCCATTCTTGTTAAAACCATGTGTTATCCCTCCTTTGTATAATATTTTTTGTAGTTAAAAATCAAAAAAGCACGAAATCATTAAGAGTAATAACCATACAAAAATTGCAAATTCAGCAATAGTATATTGCTATGACTCATATATGTTTATAGTAATATGCCATATATCATCTGTCAAACCAGTTTTGTTAACATCTAATCAGATTCTACATATAGCTAAAAATTTCAATAAAAAAACAAGCATCAAGATTTACCTGATGCTTGTTCGATTGGTGCGGATGAAGGGAGTCGAACCCCCACGCCAAAGGCGCTAGATCCTAAGTCTAGTGCGTCTGCCAGTTCCGCCACATCCGCGTATTTTTGATTTAAGATTTAGGATTTAAGATTGATGGTTGAAATTTTACGCATCCTAACACAGAATCTCTGATTCTGATGTAGGTGCT
>JADQBM010000015.1 GCA_016278615.1 Clostridia bacterium
TTTTGAGCTTGCTATTTACTATTTATGCTTAATTCTCACACAGCCTGACGTCCCCGTGGCTTAATACTCTAACTCTTTATATCTGGATGCTGACTTCTCTTTCTTAATAATGTCTTCGAAAATCTCCCAGACTTCCTCATCTTCAAATCCTTTTCGCCAGCTTGCACTTCCACCCAAATCATACTTTTCTACCAAACCTAATTTGTAGGCTATAGAGCGGGGATCTTCTATCCATATCTTATAGGTTTTTCCATCCTCATTGTATTGAACATAGTATTGCTTCTCTTTGTCTAACCATGTAACTTGTGTTTCTTTATCCTTTACAATCTCTCTCACTTGCGCCATAGATAAACTTTTGCTGCTTACAGTTGTGGCCCCATTAACAACGTTCTCTGTCCAGAGGCGTGTATAGAGCGGAATTCCTATAAGTAGTTTTTCTGATGGAATATCCTTCAAGCTATTTACCACTGCTTTTTCTACCCATCCATATGAAGCAACTGACCCAGCGATGGTACAAGTTGACCAATGTTCATCATAAGTCATAACGGCAATATAATCCACCAATCGAGACAATGCCCCTTTATCATATTCAATGGTCCATGGTGCAGGAATCAAAATATCGATGGAAAGTGTTAAGCCCTGCTTCTGGGTATAGTACCTCATCATGGAAACAAAGTTGGTTAAAGCATCCCGATCCTCATCTTTTACCGATTCAAAGTCAATATTTAAGCCATCCAGGTTATAGAGGCTTGCATAAAAGACAAGCTGTGCTGCCACTTTCTTTGAGAGCTTTTCATCGTTGAGAACGGTGTGGGTTAAATTGGCATCAAAGCTGTTGGTCACCAATCCCCAAACTTTGTATCCTAATTTATGGATCTGATTTAAGTAGCCTTTATCTGCTTTGTTTCCTAAGTTCCCTTCAGAATCTTTTATATAAAACCAAGTGGGCGAAATAATATCAATTGCTTTATTCTTTTCTTCATCTGGCAAAGGGGTATTGAGATTAACATATTCCCATACCAGATTGATTTTCTCGTTGCTGTAATCTACTTTTCTTCTTGGAAAATTATAAAAATCCACTTGAGAAAGATCCATATTAAATAGGTCCATATCCTTCTTTTTTACGAAACAACTGATACCATCTTTGGTCCTAACTTTATAATAGTTTTCTGTTTCGCTAATAATCCGAAGTATATCATTAGAGCCCAAAATCAAATCCTCTGATCTGGCATCTGAAACTGAAGGCTTGACTTTGAGGGACTCCTTATTAATTCTTCCTACTGTTTCCACGTCTTCTGCTTTTTCAATGTACACTCTGTTTCCTTTTATATTGTAAGTCACATGAAAAAAGCTTTGCAAAACATCCAAAGGCAAATAGAATTCATCCTTAATATTTTTGAGAGGGATCGTAGCTTGCTCCATGTTTTGTTTAATAAAATCTGTTACTTCTAAGTCTTCAAGCATCAAGCTAACTTTTGACAGTTCCATTAACATTTGTTTGTTCTCTTCATCTACTGTAATCCCAGGATTATTTATGTACTTACCCACCATGCTGAATGGAATATAAATGCCACTATTTACTAAATAGGCACCCTTATTTCGGACTTGGTTTCCTTGAAAATAGATTTCCATTCTTTCTTCTTCCCCGTCCTGGTCAGATAAGGCTTCACTAAAGAAAAAACCATCTGCATTAACAAATAGAATCATCATGCTTAATACCAATAAAATAAATAAAGGCTTTCTCCGATTGCTCATTTTCTATCCCCTTTAGCATTTTTTTATCCACACAATATAAATACATTATATTATATGTTTTTTCGACAATAAAGTTAAATTATGATTACATAAAAAAACAAGGGGACGTCGTTTCCTTTGCTTCGCGCCCTTGTTTTGTTTTAGAACCCGTTATTCATTAATGATTAATTCATCGTAAAGAAGTTCATCTAGTAAGCCCACCAATTCCTCTTTACCTTGCTTATTGAGAGATGAAACTAAAAGCAGAATATCCTCTTTATTTAGCTGCAAACCTTTTCTAATAAAAGATATGTTTTTTTGCTTTTCATTGTTTGAAATTTTATCCGCTTTTGTTGCCACCACGAAGCCATCTAATTGGTAATGTCTTAGCCAGTCATACATTTGTATGTCCATATCTGTGGGAGGACGTCTCGCATCAATGAGCTGTACTACTTTAAGGAGATTATCTCTGGACTTTAAATAACTTTCAACCATAGAACCCCATTTTTCTTTTTCAGTTTTAGAAACCCTTGCATAACCATAACCCGGTAAATCTACAATTCTGAAAGCATTATTGATCTCATAAAAATTAATGGTTTGAGTTTTTCCCGGGCTTGAACTGGTTCTTGCAAATCGCTTTCTGTTCATGACCACATTAATCAAGGATGATTTGCCTACATTGGATCTCCCTGCAAAAGCGATTTCAGGCAAATTATTTTCAGGATATTGTTGTGGCCTTACAGCAACAGCAGTAAGTTCTACCGTTTTAATTATCATTTTTATTCTTTCTCCTTAATCAAAGCATGTTCCAAAACTTGATCCATGTTTTCTACTAAAACGAATTCTAATTTCTTCTTCACGATATCTGGAATGTCCTCTATGTCTTTCTCATTTTCAAAAGGAACCAACACTTTTTTTATTCCCGCTCTATTGGCTGCTAAAACCTTTTCCACGATACCACCAACAGGTAATACTTTACCTCTTAAAGTAATCTCTCCAGTCATGGCAATATTTTTATACGTAGCCAATCCTGTTAAAGCAGAAATAACAGATGTACACATAGTCACACCTGCTGAAGGACCATCTTTTGGAGTCGCACCCTCAGGAATGTGAATGTGTATATCAAATTCTTTATAAAAATTGGTATCAATATTCAGTTCTTTTGCCTTGGATCGAATATAACTAATGCCGGCCTTGGCCGATTCTTGCATAACATCTCCCAATTGGCCTGTCAACACCAGCTTACCCGTACCCTCCATTTTAGTTGTTTCAATATAGAGGGTATCCCCACCAAAAATGGTCCATGCCAAACCTGTTGTCACACCTACTTCATTAGTGGTATCTACCACATCATATCTAAATCTTCTTTTGCCTAAATGCTTATCTAAATTTCCTGAATTAACGCGAACAACTGTAATGTTCTTTTCAACAATTCTTTTAGCTGCTTTTCTGCACACAGTAGCAATTTGTCTTTCTAAATTTCTGACACCCGACTCTCTTGTATAATAATTCACGATATCTCGGATGACTTGTTCCGATAATACTAAATTGTTTTCTACCAATCCATGCTCTTTTTTCTGTTTGGGGACCAAATATTTCATGGCAATATTTACTTTTTCTTCCTCAGTGTAGCCAGAAATATTGATAACTTCCATTCTATCCAACAAAGGCCTTGGAATCGTTTCAGTTGTATTGGCAGTGGTTATAAACATGACCTTTGATAAATCAAAAGGTACTTCAAGGTAGTGGTCGGTAAATTCTTTATTTTGTTCTGGGTCTAATACTTCTAATAGCGCTGATGCCGGATCCCCTCTGAAGTCGTTTCCTATTTTATCAACTTCATCAAAAAGAAAAACAGGATTATTGGATTCTGCATCTTTTATTGCAGAAATAATGCGTCCGGGTATGGCACCAATATAAGTTCGCCTATGCCCTCTTATTTCTGCCTCATCTCTTACGCCACCTAATGACATTCTCACAAAATTTCGGCTCAGAGACCTGGCTACAGATTTTGCAATAGATGTTTTACCTACACCAGGAGGACCCACCAAACAAAGAATTGGACCTTTCATGCTTTTTGATAATTTTCTTACAGCAAGATACTCTAAAACCCTTTCCTTAACTTTTTCTAGTCCATAATGGTCTTCTTCCAATATACGCCTGGAGTAATTGATATCAATGCTATCCTTTGTTCTTTTATTCCAAGGCAACTCTAATATCCACTCTATATAACTCCTAATTACACCACTTTCTGCTGAAGATGAAGGAATTTTTAAAAGTCGATTAATTTCTTTTTCCGCTTTTTCATTTATTTTTTTAGGCAACTTTAGTTTTTTCAGCTTGGACAAATAATTTGCGATCTCATCTTCGATACCTTCATCTTGTCCAAGTTCTTCCTGGATGGCTCTTAACTGCTCTTTTAAATAGTATTCTTTCTGAACCTTATTGATCTGAGAACGTACTTTGATATTAATATCTCGTTCGATTTTCAGCACTTCATTTTCTCTTGTTAAAAGCTTATGCAAAATCTCCAATCTTTGATCAAAATCAAAAGCTTCAAGAATTTCTTGCTTTTGATCAATCCGAATATCCATATGGGATGTAATAACATCCGCCAACCTTCCGGGTTCTTCAATAGAAGCAACCGAAGGGTAAATGTCAGGTGAAATCTTAGAATTTAAAGTAAGGTATTCTTCAAACTTAGAAAGTACTGCTCGCATTAAAGCTTCTAGTTCTTTAGATACATCAGAAGAATCTTCCTCATAAATTTCTATAATGTCACATTTAAAAAAGGGCTCTTCCGTTACAAAATCTTCAATAACACCTCTGCTAATACCTTCCACTAACACCCGTATAGCGTCTCCAGGCAATTTAAGCATTTGCTTTATTTTCGCAACAGTCCCTATTTTATAAAAATCTTCAGTAGTAGGAATGTCTGTTTCCGCATTCATTTGAGAGGAAAGAAAAATAAGCTGGTCATTAATCATAGCTTCTTCCAAAGCATTTATGGATTTTTCTCGACCCACATCAAAATGCAAAACCATATATGGAAAAACGGCTAAACCCCTTAAAGGGATCATTGGTAAATTGATACTTTCCTTTTTATTGCTCATTATATCACTCCTTGTTCTTATCCTTAGCGTGTATTTTCTATTATTAGGCTACATACTTATTTTGATGAAAATACATTTTTATATACTTTTATATGTGACAAATATTATAAAACAATCAAATAGTTATTTCAATATTTTCCAGCTCATTATCAAAGAAAAACAGGCGGCTTAGCCGTCTGTTTTCAGGATGCTGATTCTTGGTTTTTCTTCGAATCCTCTATCACCAGCGTTGGCGTTGTATTGTTGTGTATGGTATCTTTTGTAACAATACACTTCAAAATATCATTTCGCGAGGGTATTTCATACATAATTTCCGTCATGACCCTTTCCATAATGCTTCGTAATCCTCGTGCCCCCGTTTTCTTTTCAATGGCTTTTTCTGCAATGGCAATATAAGCTTCTTCTTCAACTTCTAATTCTACGTTGTCCATTTCGAACAACTTTTTATATTGTTTAATCAAAGCATTCTTAGGCTCTTTGATTATGCGTATCAGCGCTTCTTTGCCCAACTCTGCAAGTGTTATAATAACTGGAAGTCTTCCTATAAATTCTGGAATCAATCCGTATTTCAACAAATCTTCAGGCTGAACATGTGCTAATAGCTTACTTGTCTCAACGATATTTTTTTCACTGGCTGAAGTAAAGCCAATGGTTTTTTCTCCAATCCTATTTTTTATAATTTTCTCAAGACCATCAAAAGCCCCTCCACAAATGAATAGGATATCTGTGGTATCTATTTGTATAAATTCCTGATGCGGATGTTTTCTGCCACCTTGAGGCGGAACACTGGCAACAGTTCCTTCTAAAATCTTTAGAAGTGCCTGTTGTACCCCCTCACCACTTACATCTCTTGTTATAGATGGGTTATCTGTTTTTCTTGCGATTTTATCAATTTCGTCAATATAGATAATACCCTTTTGGGCGCGATCTACATCATAATCTGCTGACTGAATCAGCTTTAACAAGATGTTTTCTACATCTTCGCCCACATAACCTGCTTCCGTAAGAGCTGTTGCGTCGGCTATAGCAAAAGGAACATTCAGAATCTTTGCCAGAGTCTGGGCAAGTAGTGTTTTACCTGACCCAGTAGGACCAATCATCATAATATTACTTTTCTGAATTTCAACTTCACTTTTGTTGACGTTGTTAACTCTTTTATAGTGATTATAAACAGCTACTGCTAAACCTTTTTTTGCATCGTCTTGTTCAATGACATAATCATTAAGTATTTGAAAAATATCTTTGGGTTTTGGAAGCTTTTCTCCATATTGATTATCCAGAGAACCTGCTTCTTCCGTGATAATTTCTTGACATAATTCAATACATTCATCACAGATATAGACACTTGGTCCTGCAACCAATCTCTTTACTTGATCTTGGGACTTTCCACAAAAAGAGCATTTCAACTGTTTCTTATCATCAAATCTAGACATCAGTTCACCTCAGTTACTTTTTTTTAGATGGAATTACCTTATCTATTATACCATATTCAACAGCTTCATCGGCAGTCATGAAATTATCTCTATCTGTATCTCTGGCTACCTTTTCTATTAGTTGGCCTGTTCTTTCACTTAAAATATTATTAATTTTGTCTCTCATTTTCAAAATTCTTTCAGTATGAATTCTAATGTCTTCCGCCTGCCCGCTCATACCACCCATAGGTTGATGAATCATGATTTCAGAATTGGGAAGTGCGTATCTTTTTCCTTTACTACCTGCAACAAGTAAAAAAGCACCCATGCTGGCAGCCATACCGATACAAGTCGTCGAAACATCTGGTTTTATATGTTGCATTGTATCATAAATAGCCATACCCGCAGTAATAGAACCTCCCGGGCTGTTAATATATAACATTATATCCTTGTCGGGATCTTCAGATTCTAAAAACAGCAACTGTGCAACAATAAGGCTTGCAGTAGTGTCATTTACTTCTTCTCCCAAAAATATAACTCTATCTTTTAATAATCTGGAGTAAATATCGTAAGATCTTTCTCCTCTATTAGTCTGCTCTACTACCATTGGAATAAGCGACATAATTCATTCCTCCTCTTTGATAATTATGAAAGGTTGGCATTATTAACTAAAAAATCAATTGTTTTAGAATATTTTAATTCTTTGTGAATGTAATCATAGTTTTCTGGTTTAAGAGAGCTTTTAAAGCTTTCAACATCTGTTTTATATTCATCAGCAAACTTCTTGATTTCTTGCTCCATATCTTCGTCAGATGCTTGAATATCTTCTAAACTTGCAACGGTTTCTACTGCAAGTCGTGTCTTAACCTTTTTCAATGCATCTTCTTTCATATCTTCTCTTAGCCCACTCATATCTTTATTGATATATTGTAAATAGTTTTCTATATCTAAGCCTTGATATTTAAGTTGGAAATCAAATTCTTTAATCATATCATCAATTTGATCTTCTATCATTACTTGGGGAATATCCACTTCCGTTAATTCAATAAGCTTTTCAAGAACGACTTTTTTCTGTTCATTTTCTGCTTTATCTTTTGCTGTCTTTAATTGTTTCTCATAAGTATCCTTTTTAAATTCTTCTAATGTATCGAACTCACTCACATCTTTTGCAAACTCATCATCTAATTCAGGCATTTCCTTTTCCTGAACTTCATTAATTTTAACTTTAAACACCGCTTCTTTTCCTGCAAGGTTTTCATGATAATCTTCTGGGAATGAAATCTGTACATCTATTTCTTCACCTGCTTTATGTCCTACCAGTTGCTCTTCAAAACCAGGTATATAGCTTCCTGTTCCTAAAACAAGAATTTGGTTCTCAGCAGTTCCACCTTCAAATTGCTCTTCACCAATAAATCCTTTGTAATCTATTCCTACAGAATCCCCTTCTTTTGCTTCTCTATCCACATTAATAAGACGTGCATTTCTTTCCTGAATAGATTTCAATTCTTTTTCCACGTCTTCATCTGTAACATTATACTCAACTTTTTTTGCTTCTATACCTTTATAGTTCTTAACTTCTACTTCTGGCTTCACCGTTACCATGACTGTAATGGATAAATTCTTTTCTTTTCCAATTTCATCCACATCTATCGTCGGTCGATCAACAGGTTCAAGGTCCAGCTCATTAACTGCCTCTGTATATTCTGAAGGAAACACAATATTGATGGCGTCATCATAAAAAACACCCTCGCCATATTTCATTTCAATTATTTTTTTTGGCGCTTTTCCTTTTCTGAACCCATCTACTACATATTTGTTTTTATTTTTGTCATAAGCTTTATTGATGGCGTCCTCAAAATTTTCTGCTGCTATTGCCATTTTAAATGTTACTTCATTCTTTTCTCTTTTTACAAGTTCAAAACTTGATTTCATAGTATTTCCTCCTCAACTCTTTATGTATGTGATGTTTTTTAACAGTACATATTTAAGACCAATGGACTTCCATTGGTCTTTATTTTCTGCATAATATACTAATTATACCACTCTACATTCAGTTGTAAACCCATGATTAATATTTTTATTCCAAAATACCTATAATTCTTAATTGTAATTCTAAAATCCACCCCTCAGTACTCATAGTGTGGATTTTAAT
>JADQBM010000003.1 GCA_016278615.1 Clostridia bacterium
ACCATAGCCTTTTTACCCCAAGCTCGCTTGGCTAGGTAAAACGGACAGCAGGGAGTGCAGCGAGTCGGAGGCGAAGCCGTTGGGTTCCCTAGCGGAGTGGTGTTAGCCACCTTTTTATATAATATTAGTGAATAAAACTATTTGGGGGAAGCCTAAAGAAAAATCTTCTTTGAAAGGATTACCTTAGAATTTAAACGAAAAGAGACTGAAAGGATGGAAAAATCATGTTCAAAAATTTATCCAGTAAGCCAATAGCAGAGATACAGGGTTCCCAGGCAGATCAATGGGATCAAAATGAATTATTAAAAAAGTGTGTTTTGACTCGAGACAAACAACCGGCTTTTGTATTCTATGAAGGGCCACCTACAGCAAATGGAAAACCGGGAATTCATCATGTAATCGCCAGAACATTAAAGGATAGTGTCTGCCGTTATAAGACCATGAGAGGCTATGAAGTTAAAAGAAAGGCAGGATGGGATACCCATGGACTGCCAGTAGAAATAGAAGTTGAAAAGCAATTGAATTTATCCAGCAAGCAGGAAATCGAAGCTTATGGCATGGATAATTTTAACAATAAATGCAAAGAATCTGTTTTCACTTATGAAAAGCAGTGGCGTGACATGACGAGAAAAATGGGATATATGATTGATCTTGATCATCCCTATATAACCCTTGAAAACAATTATATTGAAACAGAATGGTGGATATTGAAAAGATTTTTTGAAGAAGGCATGATTTATGAAGGCCATAAGATAATGCCGTATTGTTCCAGGTGTGGAACTGGTTTGGCTTCTCATGAGGTTGCTTTAGGTTATAAAGAGGTCAAGACCAATACAGTGGTTGCTGCTTTTAAGAGAAAGGATGTTGAGGAATATTTTCTTGCATGGACTACAACACCATGGACTTTGGCTGCCAATGTTTCTCTTACAGTTCACCCTGATGTAGAATATATCAAGGCTCAAGTAAAAGGAAAGATTTATTATGTAGCTAAGAATTTGGCTAATAAGATTTTCGGTGAGGAATATACCCTTTTAGAGACCGTGAAAGGTAAAGCCTTAGAATACATGGAATACGAACAATTAATGCCTTTTGTTCAAGTGGATAAGAAAGCTTTCTTTGTGACTTGCAATGATTATGTGACCACTGATGATGGAACTGGGATTGTTCATACAGCACCTGCTTTTGGTGAAGATGATTATCAGACTGGAAGAAAGTATGATCTGCCTGTGCCCAAACCCGTTGGCGAAGATGGAAAATATACAGAAACGCCATGGAAGGGCAAGTTTGTCATGGATTGTGATGTGGATATTATTAAGTGGTTGCATTCAGAGGGAAAGCTTTTTAGCAAAGAAAAAATGGATCATAATTATCCACATTGTTGGAGATGTTCCACGCCGCTTCTTTACTATGCCAAGCCAAGCTGGTATATAGAAATGACCAAGATTAAAGACCTTTTGATTGCAAATAATAATTCAGTCAATTGGTATCCGGACTATGTTGGAGAAAAGAGATTTGGGAATTGGCTGGAGAACTTAAATGATTGGGCGATTTCACGAAACAGATATTGGGGAACCCCTTTGAATATATGGAAATGTGAATGCGGGCATCTTGAGTCCATAGGGTCTCGAAAAGAATTAGCTGAAAAGGCCATAGAGGATATCACGGAGGACATTGAATTACACAGACCTTATGTAGATGAGGTGCATATAAAATGTAGTCAATGTGAGAAAACCATGTCAAGAGTCAGTGAAGTCATTGATTGTTGGTTTGATAGTGGGGCGATGCCTTTTGCCCAACATCATTATCCTTTTGAAAATAGTGAGAATTTTGATAAAGAATTGTTTCCTGCGGATTTCATTTGTGAAGGCATCGATCAGACAAGAGGATGGTTTTATTCCCTTTTAGCCATTTCCAGTTTCATTAAGGGAGCATCTCCTTATAAAAATGTCTTGGTTAATGACTTGATATTGGATAAAGAAGGAAAGAAAATGTCCAAATCAAAGGGAAACACAGTAGACCCTTTTAGCCTTTTTGAAAAGTATGGTGCAGATGCCACCCGATGGTATCTTTTATATGTTTCTCCTGCATGGTCACCAACAAAATTTGATGAGGAAGGTCTCAAAGAAGTACAGAGTAAATTCTTTGGAACCTTAAGGAATGTATATAATTTCTTTGTACTATATTCCAATACGGATAAAATGGATCCCAATGCATTTTTCATCGAGTATGATAAAAGACCAGAATTAGATCGATGGATTCTTTCGAAGTACAATAAATTGGTTAAAAATGTTATTGATGAGATGGAAGTATATGATTTAATGAAAGCAGTACGAAGCATACAAGGATTTGTGGATGAGGATTTATCAAATTGGTATATTCGAAGGGCAAGAAGGCGGTTCTGGGCGACAGAACTTAGCGATGATAAAAAATCAGTCTATAATACCACTTATGAAATCCTATTAGGGGTCTCGAAACTTATAGCACCTTTTGCACCGTTTCTTTCTGACGAAATGTATAAAAAGCTTTCAGGAGAAGAATCTGTTCATCTTGCCTATTTTCCTGAAACAAATGAAAAACTTATAGATCATACAGTAGAAGAGAGAATGGACCTTGTTCGGGATTTAGTAGGACTAGGACGTTCCGCCCGAGAAAAAGAAAAAATTAAAGTCAGACAACCATTGCAAAAGATTTTAGTGGATGGCAAGTTTGAGGCGCTTATTGGAGATATGACACAGCTTATTAAGGAAGAATTAAATGTAAAGGAAGTATTCTTTGAAAAATCTTTAGAAAAATATATGAACTACAGTCTGAAGCCTGATTTTAAAGCGGCAGGCCCTGTGTTAGGACCAAAAGTTAAATTTTTAGCAAAGGAATTGTCAACCATGGATGCTTCAAAGGTTGTTTCTCAGTTGGAAGAGCAAGGCAAAATCTCAATTAATCTTGAAGGAGAAAATGTTGAGATAGATAAAGCTTTAATAGACATTAACATTTTGGCAAAAGAAGGCTTTACTGTGACCATGGAAAACAATCTATTTACCATCTTAGATACGACCATTTCTGAGGAATTGATTAATGAAGGACTTGCAAGAGAATTTGTATCTAAAGTTCAGCAGATGAGAAAAAGCAGAGATTTTGCAGTTTTGGATCATATTAATATCTATTATCAAGGGGATGATGAAGTAGAGAAAGCATTAGCAACGCATAAAGACTACATTATGAAAGAAACCCTTGCACTTAAGCTGGAAAAAACAGTCAAAGAGACAGAGCTACAAGACCTCAATGGCCGACAAACAGGAATCGAAGTTGAAAAAGTGAGTTAAATGTAAGTAAAAGGCATTGTGAATTAAATTCACAATGCCTTTGTTTTTAATAAAAGAAAGTAACAAACTTAATTGAGTAAATATCACACATTAATAAGTCATCGGTTCTGGGTTCCTGAATAACCAAATAACTGATACCTACTTCCTTAAGTATTCCTTCCCTATCTACCAACATGTTGGTGCCAATAAGAAATTCTACTTTAATATATCTTCCGATATTTTCAGCCAAATATCCTTGGGTATAGAGTGGATCCGTATAGACATTGCCTCCGTTCATTACTTCTTGCCTTGGTGTAGGCATTGGCATGGAAGGAACGGAAGGTTTTGTTGCAGGGGACGGCATATAGGGTCTCGGTGGATAGGCAGGCATTTGGGAGCATCCTGCTTTGGGTGGATACATATATGAGGGCAAAAGAAACACCTCCTTTGATTTCTTAAATTTTAAGTTTGTGCATAAAGCTGAGTCGGATTAAAAAAACAATGTTCATTAATTCTTACTTGGTGATAACCTGTGCGATTATAAGGGAAAAAGGGAGGGCATTCCGGAACAAAGGGATTCATATACCATAAGGACTCTCCGGTGGTATTAATCTTATTCCCTGATAAAGCCCAATCCGCAATTTCATAATGGATTTCTTCAGGGGGGGTCGCCCAAATGGTTTGTGGGTTTGCAATTCCTCGAATTTCTCCTCTGACACAGTCAAACTGACCAGGCTGAAAAATAACTTTTCGAATGTCCCCCTGACCTGTTCTTAGGTATTCACCGTATGCCACGTGAACACGGTTCATGACAACATTAGCAACGGCTTTCATCCCAGTCTCGCCTTCCCCGCCAGCCTCACACTTTATTATTCGAGCCAGTAATTCTCGATTGCCATAAGCCATTTTTGTCACCTCGAAATCTTAGCTTCTATATTACAATTTATGATATAGAACCAAAAAGGTTATTATTTTTTTAAATTACTTACTTTCCCACTTTAAGGTAAAGGGACACACCCTTCGCTTAAGGGTCTATCTTTCCAAGGAATGTCCCTGAGGATGATAGATAACCAAAAAGGTTATTATTTTTTTAAATTACTTAACTTTCTCACTTTAAGGTAAAGGGACACACCTTTCGCTTAAGGGTCTATCTTTCTAAGGAATGTCCCTGGTCTATTTACGTCCAACTTACTTTTTCAAGATCATATGATAAAAACTTAAGATAGGTTTTGCTCTGCTCTATAATCTATCTATTACTTTCCAACTCCATTTATGTAAGAGATGTTTAATGTATTTATTTTTGTTTTGCACTTAGTTTTTGAATAAAAACCGGTCCCTACTCATATTTTGCGTGGACTTAGCGCACCGCGTCTTTGCGGGGGCTTAACCTTATCTTAAGGGTTCGTTTGCAAAACAAGAATAAATAGATAAGGTAAAGGGACACACCTTTCACTTAAGGGTCTATCTTTCTAAGGAATGTCCCTAGCCTAGATTGATCTATTAACGTCCAACTTGCTTTTTCGAGATCGTAAGATAAAAAATAGTTTTGAATGTCCCTGGTCTATTCATATTCAACTTGCTTTTCGGATGCAAAAGTTGTTGGTTAGTCCCCAGCATTTGACACAGAGCCAAAAAAAGATAGGCAAAGGAATTTCCTAAAGCACTATCTTTTTAATTATTTATATTTTCGACTCGATCAAGTCATATAGATCTTTTTAATAGGGTCCATCATTTCAAATTTGCAGGACTCTAAGGTTTCGTTGACGTATTTGATGCTTTCCCCGCCCCAGCCATAGGAGCCAAAGGCAAGACCTGTTCTGTTTTTAGGTGCAAGACCTTTCATATAAGTGAGAAAAGCGGCAACATTGGGGAGCATCTGCTTGTTAAGAGTAGATGAGCCCACACATATGTATTTTGCTTCCATAAGGGCACCCATGACTTCAGAAATATGGGTTTCCTTTAGATAATATACTTGAGTATGTATGCCTTTGCTTTCAAAATCTTTAGCAATCTCATGGGCCATGCCTTTTGTTGCACCCCACATGGTATCATAAACAATCACGGCTTCGTTATCATTGACCTTATTGTTTGCCCAGTCAGAATACTTAGCAAGGATTGTATTAATGGTGGTTTTAAGAACAAGGCCGTGACTTGGACAGATCAAGGATAAATTTTTACCGTCCAGATCCTTAAATGCTTTTAGCACCTGAGCTCCATAAGGCAAAACGATGTTGGCATAATAATCCTTAGCTCTTTCTAAAACCAAGGATTCACCCACTTCATAATCATGTCTTTCATTGGAAGCATAATGCTGTCCGAATGCATCGTTGGAAAACAACATTTCCTTTTCCTTTAAATAAACCATCATATTATCAGGCCAATGGACCATAGGGGTTTGTATCACTTCAAAAGTATATTGTCCCGTGTTGATGGTATCATTTGTTTTAACAATTTTAAAATTCCAATCTTGATGGTAGTAGGCTCTTAGCCCTTTCTCTCCGAGAGGCGTTGTATACAGTGAGGCATTTGGAGCAATCGCCAATATTTCCATTAGACTACCAGAGTGATCTGGCTCTACATGGTTGGAGATGACATAGTCAATTTTAGAAGGATCAATAATTTCTGAAATATTTTTCAATAATACATCTGAAAAGCTTGATTTTACAGTATCAATGAGTGTGATTTTTTCATCCAATATCAGATAGGCATTGTAAGTTGTTCCATGGGGTGTTTCATACCCATGGAACTCTCTAATTTCAAAGTCAACTGCACCCACCCAATAAATATTATCAGATATTTTTACGGCAGCCATTTTATTCCTCCTCGAAAGCGTCTTTCCCTGCTCCACAGACAGGACAAACCCATTCTTCAGGGATGTCTTCAAAAGAAGTACCAGCCTCTACACCGTTATCGGGATCTCCCATTTCAGAGTCGTATACATAAGCGCAAATGGTACAAACATATCTTTTCATCTTTTTTCTCCTTTCAAATTTGGTTTCATATTTAATTTTTAATTGGTATTTAAATCTCTGTTATAAATAATATCTTATCATGCATTTTCTATGTATGTAGGTGCTGTTTTTGGAGATTTTCCTTTTATTACCTTATGATAATAATGATAGGTCATAGGTTCAGAAGCATTTAAAACTTCGGAGTCTACTACTTCGCCTAAGAACAAAGTATGGGTGCCGCAGTCAATGGAATTGATTACTTTACATTCTACCCATGAACGGGTATTATCTAAAACAATAGGCGTTCCTGACGCCGTCATTTTGATATTTACGTCTTTAAATTTGTCTATATCTCTTCCACATTTAAACCCAAAATTACCAATAAACTTAAGGTCAGCATTGGTATTAATAACAGATAATGCCATAATCTTTGATGTTTCAATGTATTCATGGGTTAAGTTTTGTTTGTTTATGCTAACTCCTATGGTAATAGGTTCTGAAGTAATTTGAAATACTGTATTTGCAATCTGTGCATTGCATTTGCCTTCTTTTTGAGAGGAAACGATATACATACCATATCCAATATCTCTGAGTGCTTTAAGATCCATAAAAAACCTCCTGGATTTTTCCATAAGGACATCTAACCTCTAAGCACGATATTCTTCCTAAAGATAAGAACCCCATTTTTCTTATTTCCTTATATTATGCGATAGTTTAAAAATTTTTTCAATATTTATATTTTCTCTATATACCCTGATATTTATCCTTTTAAACACATTAAAAAGTTATACTGACAGGCGCATATACAAGAAAAGGTTTGGAAAGAGCCACTTTTCATGTATAATGAAATAGAAACAAATATAATTTACGGAGGAAATAAAATGGAAAAAACGATAATCGCAAAGGTTGGGGAAAGAGAAGTAACACTAGAAGACATAAAGAGAACTAAGGAATATATGCCAAAAGAACATTTGGAAATCTTGAATACCCTGGAAGGGAAAAAAGAATTTATAAATAAGGTCGTTATTCAGGAAATGATATATCTTCATGCAATGGAAGAAAAGTGGGATCAAGAAAAGGAATTTATTGAAGAGATGAATCAAATTAAATCTGAAAGGCTCAAAGGGTATGGAATCAATAGAATTCTTGAAGATGTCCAGGTGAATGATAAAGATGTTGAAGCTTTTTATGAAAGTAATAAAGAAAATTTCAAAACAGGTGCAACAATAAGAGCCAGTCATATTCTTCTGGATGATAAGGAAAAAGCTGAAAATATACGCCTTGAGATAAAAAGTGGAAAAGATTTTGCTGAAGCAGCTTTAGAGAATTCCAAATGCCCATCCAAGGCAAATGGAGGAGATCTGGGTCTTTTTGAAAAAGGAAGAATGGTTCCCGAATTTGAAGATGCTGCATTTGCCCTTGAGCTTGGCGCCCTTAGCGATGTAGTGGAGACTCAGTTTGGGTATCATATCATAAAACTTGAAGAAAAGAATGAACCCAAAGAGCTTGCTTTTGATGAGATGAAAGATAAGATAGAGGAGCACTTAATGGCACAAGAAAAAAATGCAAAGTTTACAAAAGTAGCTGAGGAACTTAGATCAAAGTACACCATTGAGGTCAATGAAGACTTACTTAAGGAAATATAGTCGTAAAAGTAAGAGCGCGTATAATACAAAGGGTTTTGGGAAATATTGTTAAGCAAGAAAGCAAAAGTTAGGAAACAAATGATGAAACGAAATATTAAAGACTGTACCCTTGGAGAATTAGAAAGTTTTGTCCTTGAATTAGGAGAAAAGAAGTTTAGAGCGAAGCAGATTTTCAGTTGGTTGTCAAAAGGAATTTACGATTTTGAAGAGATGAGGAACATCCCTAAAAAGTTTAGAGACCAATTGAAAGACAGTGCTTATATTGAAAACATTGTATGTGAAAAGATTTTATTTTCAAAAGAGGATGCCACTAGAAAGTATCTTTTTAAATTGAAGGATGACCATTTGATTGAAAGTGTGTATATGAATTATCGTTATGGTAATTCTATATGCATTTCCTCTCAGGTGGGATGCAAAATGGGATGCTCTTTTTGTGCATCCACAATTGGAGGGGTGAAAAGGAATCTCTCTCCATCCGAAATGTTGGAACAGGTCTTGAAAATTCAAGAGGATGTAAAGGAAAGAATATCTCATGTTGTAGTAATGGGAAGTGGTGAACCTTTTGAGAATTATGATGCCTTATTAAAGTTTCTGGAAATTATTCATTCCCAAGAAGGGCTTTATTTAAGCTATAGAAATATAACGGTTTCAACATGTGGCATTATTCCCAAAATTATTGATTTTGCTCGTAAGATGCCACAAGTAACATTAGCAATATCATTACATGCACCCAATAACCCTATCAGGAATTCCATCATGGCGGTTAACAAGAAATACCCCTTAGATCAATTGTTACAAGCATGTAATCAATATATAGAGCTTACAAATAAAAGAATTACTTTTGAATATGCGCTGATACAGGGCGTAAACGACTGCGAGGAACATGCTGAAGAACTTGGTAAAATTCTGAAAGACATGCTTTGCCATGTAAACTTGATTCCATTAAATAAAGTTCAAGAAAATACATTTATAGGCTCTGAAAGAAAAAAAGCAGAAAGATTCCAGGAAATTTTGGAGAAATACAGAGTAAACGCAACCATAAGAAGAGAGCTTGGAAGTGACATTGAAGCTGCATGTGGACAATTAAGACGGACCCAGATTGCTAATGAAGAATGAAGAATTCTGGTTGATTTTCTTTGGATAAAATCTTCCGAAGATTTAATTTAGAAAAATTATCTTATAAATCTTCTAAATTCTTTGAAAAGTCATGGGTAGGTATTGTATAATGAAAGAAAAACAAAGAATGGGGAGGCGATTCCGATGGTGAAGCTATTTGTAGGAATAAAAGGCAGTGGAAAAACAAAGAGAATGATCAATATGGCCAATGATAGCAATAACACTGGAGATGGTAGTGTCGTATTTATTAATAAAGACAGCAGGTTGATGTATGACCTGCATTACAATATCAGATTCGTAAGTCTTGAAGAATACGAAATAGATGATGTGGCTACCTATATAGGCTTTATATATGGTATTCTATCTTCTGATCATGATATTGAAATTATCTATATTGACAGTTTGCTTAAACATGCAAATATACATATTGACGATGTTCCAGATTTCTTAGAGAAACTTTTAAAAATAGGAGAGAAAAGAAACGTTCAATTTAATGTAAGTTTAAGTTCAGCGATAGATGCTTTACCGGAAGCAGTTAAAAAATATACAATAATTGAATAGATCCATTATAAAAGAAATAGAAAAATAGGAATAGTATATTTTTTAAGTCCATTCTGTTTTATTTAAAAGGATTTTGACCGACGGGTCAAAATCCTTTTAAGTTGGTTAGTTCGTAGTCGCACAATTGAAATTTGAAGGATTATTGATATCTTACCTAAATTGAATTATAAAATATTAGTGGTAAATCAAGGGTCTCTATTGTATAATTAAGTTGGTATTTAAAGAAACTATCTAAGGGGTGTTTGCAGATGAAAAATGTTATGGTTTGTGTGACACAACAGAAAACCTGTGATCGGATAATAAAACAAGGTGCTGATTTTTTAGGTGAAGAAGAAGGGGAACTTTTTGTTATACATGTTTCGAAATACGGTTTCAATTTCTTAGGAAACTCTCAAGAAGGGGAAGCATTAGAGTATTTATACGAAAAAGCCAAAGAGTATGGGGCTAATCTTACTGTTGTTCGGTCCAATGATGTGCTCAAAACATTAATCGATTTAACAGAAAAAAATAGTATTACCCATATCTTCTTAGGTGAATCCAGCGAAGCTGAGCAAAAAAATGATATGGTTAAAAACTTGAAAAAGCAGATAAGAAGGCGCGTCAATCTTGAGGTCATTCCTTCAAATGAAAATGTTGAAGTATAAAAGGCTAGGGGACAGGTTACAGGGAACAGGGGACTGGGGACAGAAGAGATAAAAAGATGAGAGATGAAAGTTAAGGTTAGTTTTACGAATGTAAAACTCTCTAATTCCCACCTTAAGCGTTAGCGTAGGTGGGTTTTTAAACTTATTCTTAAGCTTCATTATTTAACGTAAACTTACACTTAAACTTTTATTTAAACTTATACTTTTTATTTACACTCAAACTTACTTATCTCTGGAGGAAGAAATGCGATATTGTACTTACTCAGAACATATGCAGCGAAAGCATGGGGAGAAAGTGTATAAGATACCCATTAATATTCCAGTATCTTGTCCAAATAGGGATGGAACGCTTTCTGATGGAGGATGTATTTTTTGTGGTGAAAAAGGTGCGGGCTTTGAAAATCTCTCCAATACAATGTCTATTCAAGAGCAGTTGGAAAAGAACATCCTTTACATTAGAAAAAAATATAAAGCTTATAAATATGTAGCGTATTTTCAGAACTATTCCAATACCTATCTACCTATTGAAAAACTGGAGGAATACGCAGAAGCTGCTTCCTTGGATAATGTTGTAGAGTTATCTTTTTCTACAAGGCCAGACTGTATATCAGATGCATATCTTGAAAAGTTGGCAAGTATAGCTACAAAATTAAACAAGGAGGTAAGTATTGAATTAGGGTTACAGACAGTTAATTATCACACGCTCAATAAAATAAATCGAGGGCATACTTTAGCTGAATTTATTGATGCGGTCATACGAATAAAAAAATTCAAATTTGAAGTCTGTGCTCATGTCATTTTGAATCTCCCTTGGGATGATCAAGAGGATGTGATAGAGACTGCTAAAATACTCACCGCATTATCTGTGGAACAAGTAAAACTTCATGCTTTATATATTGAAAAGAATACAAAAATGTGTGAACTGTATCAACAGGGCAAAATTGAAATTATTTCTTTGGAGGCTTATGTGAATAGAGTCATTTTGTTTTTACAGTACCTATCGCCTAATACCATTATTCAAAGAGTTGCTGGAAGAGCACCGGAAGAAGACACTGTTTTTTGCAATTGGAACACCAGTTGGTGGAAAATAAAAGATAGAATAGAAGAAAAAATGGAACAATGCGATACCCTACAAGGCGAAAAATGCGATTATCTCAATGGGAAAGCATTGAATGTATTTGAAAAAACAGATATAGAAAAGACAGATAAAAGATAACAGACTAGAAAAAACAGATAATAGATAACAGCCTAGAAAAGACAGATAATAGATAACAGATAATAGATAAGAGTTAAGGTGAATTTTGTTTCACAAAATTATCATTTAAAAATATAGATCAAATTGGTTTTGCCTAAAGGCAAAACTTTCCGCAACTGTTATCTCTTATCTATCATCTATTATCTATCATTTAAGTGGGGTGTAATTTTGCGAAACATACTTTTGATCTGGGATATTGATGGAACTTTGATGCATTGTGGTGGATGTGGAAGGGAAGCCCTTAATGAAACCTTTAAAGAACTTTTCGACATAGATAATGCTTTTGAGTATGCGAAAATAGGCGGGGCTATGGATGCCACTCTGTTAAATGAAATATTAAAGAAAAGTGGTATTTCTCAGGATAAGAAAAAAGACATCTTAAATAAATATGGAGAAAAATTGATTAAAATATTGAAGGAATATGAACAAAACAGAATACTCCCAGGTATTAAAGAGATATTAGAGGAGACTCAAAGGCATAATCATATTTATAACACCATTGCAACAAGCAACTTTGAAATAGGTGCAAGAATAAAGTTGGATTCTCATGGGCTAAACCCTTATTTCGTTACGGGTGGATTTGGCGACATTGAAAAGGAAAAATGGCATGCGGCACAAAAGGCCATAGAAGAAACGGAAAATCTTTTTAATGTGCGATTTAAGAAGCATAATATATACATCATTGGGGATACATGGTATGATATTGAATGTGCCAATAAATTGGGAATTAAATCAATCGCTGTTGCCACGGGGTGGGTATCTTATGAGGAGCTTAAAAGTTATCATCCAGATTTTATCTATAAAGAATTGAGGCATGACCATTTAATATTGGAAACAGTACTAAATGATATCTAATATAAGACGTTATACTAATGATGGTAAAAATAATAGAAGATGAATGAAGAATGGAAAAATGAGGAAAGTATTATTATTTATAAGTATTTCTGCAGTTTTATTCAGCACTATGGAAGTTGCACTAAAAATAGCAGCATCAGATTTTGACGCATTTCAGATGACCTTTACAAGATTCTTGTGGGGAGGAATTGTACTTCTTCCATTTGCTGTAATGGAATTCAGAAAACGTTCTATTATGATAACAAAAGATGATTTAATATATTTCATGCTTCTTGGTATCATTAATATTGTAGTTAGCATGACATTTTTTCAATTTGCTGTTATATACACAAAGGCTTCTTCGGTTGCAGTTGTTTTTTGTACAAATCCAATGTTTACAATGCTATTTGCTCATTTTTTAACAGAAGAAAAAATGAACAAAAACAAGATGATAGCGCTTATAATAAGCATTGTGGGATTAGTGTTTATAATGAATCCAATGCATATCCGTCAACCAGATGATTTGTTGGGTATTATTTTTGCATTTGCATCATCTGTTACTTTTGGGCTTTATAGTGCTTTTGGCAAGCGAAGAATAAAGAGATATGGTGGTATTGCACAGACCAGTATTAGCTTTATACTTGGCACTTTGGTATTGTTGGTATTTTTAATAATAATGGATAAACCAATATTAATCGACATTCACTCAAATAATGTAGTCTTAATCATTTATATAAGTGTCTTCGTAACTGGAGGCGGATACTTGGCCTATTTCATGGCTATGGAACATTCAGATACATCTTTCGCATCATTGGTGTTTTTTGTTAAACCTGCATTAGCACCTATCGTTGCCGTATTAATACTAGGCGAAGTGATTACTTGGAATGTGATTGTAGGAATTGTTTTTATCCTTGTAGGATCTTATATTACATTAGGGACAGGAAATTTGATTAAAAAGATCTAATGGGTAATGCATATTCAGTTTCTTCTTTTATAAAGGTGGTGTCAGAGTAGTGATCTATTGGAGAGATTTTTTAATTCCTTATGAACAGACAGTTGAAGAATTGAAAATAAAAATCAAATCGCTTAGAGATGAGTTTAGGAAACGAAGTGAATATTCGCCAATTGAATTTGTAACTGGAAGGGAAGCCGTTCCAAGCATTATTGAAAAAGCAAGAAATCTGGGGTACTCTGAAGACGAGATAGCAATGAGGATGGAAGATGTTGCGGGAATTCGGATTATGTGCCAGTTTGAAGATGACATCTATAAAGTGATTGAGTTGATTAAAGAAAGAGATGGAATAGATTTAGAAATTCAATATGAAAAGAATTACATAGAAAATAAAAAGGATAGCGGATATCGGAGCTATCACATGATTATTAAATATCCCGTCATCACTGTAGAAGGACTTTCAGTAGTTTTGGCAGAAATACAAATCAGAACATTAGCCATGAACTTTTGGGCGACCATAGAACATTCGTTGAATTATAAGTATAAAAGTAATATTCCTGAGATAATAGCAGAGAAATTAAAAAAATCTGCTGAGGCAGCCTATCAACTTGATCAAGAAATGCTATCCATACGAGACGAGGTTGTGGATGCTCAGGAACTGTTTACGATTAAATCAAATATGGTTTCAAAGATCATAACTTATATCAACATGTTAGAGAACGTAGGTGAAAACGAGACTGCTTTTTATTATAGAAAAAGATTTGAAGATGTTGAAAATATCGTAGACGAAAAGAACGAAGGATTAAAAGAACAAACATTGAAAAACATCGTAGAGGAATTAAGAGTTTTAGTAGATGAACAAATGTAATAGAAAATTTGAAATCAAAAAGTGCAGCTCATAAAGAGAGGCAGGTGGATATGTTTGGAAATCTCATTTTTAGAAAAAATATTTACAAATAGACAGGTGGAAGTACTAAGTGATTATGCTTTTTTTTCGGTATTGGTACCGTTGGTTTACTATAACAACACCAGTCACCTTCTTTTCGAAATAAGATCGGATAAGCTTAAAAGGCAGCCCAATGAGATTTGCTTCCCAGGAGGTAAAATTGAAATGGGAGAATCACCAAAGGCGTGTGCACTAAGAGAAACAAGCGAAGAATTAAATATCTCTTTAGATCGAATAAAAATTATAAGTGAATTAGATTATATTATTACATACAGTAATTTCACCTTGTACTCTTTTTTAGGTGAAATTGATTACTCAGATGTAGCGGGAATGAACTTCAACAAGAATGAGGTAAAAGACTATTTTCTTGTTCCTTTTGATTTTTTCATGGAGGCAAATCCCATTCACCATGAGATAGAAATATTACCAAAAACCCCAGCAGAATTTCCACATCATCTTATTCAGAATGGAAAGGATTATAATTGGAGAAAAGGAAAGATTCCAGTGTATTTATATACTTATGGAGATAAAGTAATATGGGGACTGACGGCCAGAATTATTGCAAACATGGTTAAAATTATTAAGGAACATTAAAATTAGAGTTTAAAATGAGAAATAAATCAAACCATTAAAAGGCTGTGTCTATTGTAAACACAGCCTTTGTTTTACTATTGTATTTCGATGACTTTTTTAGTTGGAGCTTTTTTATCTTTAGGTAATTGAATCTTTAAAACGCCGTCTTCATAAGAAGCTTGAATATTTTCATAATTAATATCTTCTATATAGAAGGAACGGTTCATTCTTCGGCTTGCTCTTTCTTTTCGAATGTAATTTTCCTTTTCTTCATTAATCTCATTTTTACTCTCAATACCTATTGTAAGATAGTTGTTCTGATAGTCCACCTTGATTTGCTCTTTGTTGACACCGGGGACTTCAGCCTCAATAAGGTATTCTGTTTCATTATCCTTGATATCTACTTTCATATCTGTCGAAAGGGTACTCGGAAGATTGAAAGTGTCGTCAAAGAGTCTACCTACAAGAGAGTCCAAGTTATTTAGATTTCTTGAAAAGGGAACCATACTGTTAAACATAATCAACACCTCCATTTAATATTTATATTCATATTATAAAACTAAAGGTCAAAGAAAGTCAAAGATCGAATTGGGCCAATATAACTGAATACATGGCAATTTTATCAATTATTTGTGTTTTTCTTAGTATTATTAAAAATTACGGGGTTTTTCATGCAAATATTATATAATTTAATAAAGAACGAACTTATTGCCTTGTGAAATGAGGAAAGAGATATGGAGAAATTAAAAAAATCTTTTTACACAAGAGATACTCTTATTGTGGCTAAAGAACTCTTGGGCAAGTATTTAATGGTGAAGAATTCTAATGGGGACATGGGGGTTAGGATTGTGGAAACGGAAGCCTATATAGGGCCAATGGATAAAGCTTGTCATGCTTATAATAACAAACGAACAGAAAGAACTAAGAGTATGTACCGTAATGGTGGAAGTGCCTATGTTTACCAAATATATGGGATGCATTTCTGTTTCAACGTTGTCACTGAAAATGAAGAAGTGGGGACTGCAGTACTTATCCGCTCAGGAGAGCCCATAGAAGGTTTGAACCAAATGTCTATTAATCGGTATCTTAACCCTTGGAATGAACTAACACCTAAAGAAAGAATAAACCTAACCAATGGACCTGGTAAGCTGTGCAAGGCTTTATGTCTTGATAAGCAGTTTAATGAAGAGAGTCTTTTGGGAGATGTGATTAATATATGTCAGATCCCAGGTGAAGAGAATTTTGAAATAGCTGCTTCTAAAAGAATTAATATTGATTATTCGGAGGAGGCAAAAGATTATAAGTGGCGGTTTTATATAAAAGGGAATTCATACATATCCAAAAAATAAGGCGTTATTGGCTATTATGAAGACATTTGCCGATGATTTTTTATTTATTCTTTTTCTCTTATTGTATATAATAAAGAAAAAGGGAGGAAGTACTATGAAGCTAAAAATTGGGATATGTCAGATGAATATAACGGATAGTAAAGAAAGAAACCTTTTAAAAGCTGAGGAAATGATACGGATAGCGGCTAAAGGGAAAAGTCAGATCATTGTATTGCCGGAAATGTTCAATTGCCCCTATGAGACTGAAGCCTTTCCTAAATATGCTGAAGAATATCCTGGGAAGACTGCTCAGCTATTATCTTCTTTATCGCAAGAGTTAGGCGTTTACATTTTTGGGGGATCTATTCCGGAACTGGATAACGGAGAAGTCTATAATACATCCTTTATATTTAATAAAAATGGGGATTTGATTGGAAAACATCGGAAGATTCATTTATTTGATATTGATATTGAAGAAGGCATAAAATTTAAAGAATCAGATACCCTGGGACGAGGAAATAGCATTACAGTGGTAGATACTGAATATGGCAGCATAGGAGTAGCCATATGCTATGATATGAGATTCCCAGAGTTGATGCGTCTTATGGTTTTGAAAGGTGCGAAAGTAATCATTGTACCAGCGGCATTTAATATGACCACAGGGCCCGCTCATTGGGATCTAACATTAAGAGCCAGAGCAATAGATAATCAAGTTTATTACGTGGCAGCTTCCCCGGCCAGAAATTTAGAAGCCTCTTATCATGCTTATGGACATTCTGCACTGGTAAATCCTTGGGGAGAGATCATCAGTCAGGCAGATGAAACAGAAATGGTCCTTTACGGAGAAGTAGATTTGGATTATTTGGAAAATATACGAAATCAACTTCCCTTACTCGCTCATAGACGAACCGATTTGTACGAAGTAATAGAAAAATAGAAAAAATGCATAGAAAAAAATAAGGGGGATATTATGGAGAAGGACAAATTAATTGAGGAAATCGAAGGTATTTTTGATAAAAGGATGGAGGATTTGAAGCAGTATGTGGATTCAAAGATTAACGCACAAAACACTATGATTAAGGATTTGCTTAGTAACCTTCAAACAGGAAAAAAGGCGGAGGAAATAGTAGACAGGGGAATGGATCAGTTTATAGAAGATTTAGCTTATCTACAAAAAGATTTTGTAGGCGCTGCAAAGGACATAACCTGTATAAAATCAGATATGAATTTTGTAAGAGACTATATCATACGTGTTGATAAAAAAATCAATGATGAGTAATATATACATCAAACATCTCTTTCACATTGGAATTACAATTTAAGAAGTGACTTTATAAGGTAGGCAAGTTGAGTTGCTTACTGTTGCATTAATTAATTCAAAGGCATTTTTTTCAGATAAGGGCTTGCTAAAAAGAAAACCTTGAATAGCAGTGCAGCCTAAATGGGTAAGCAATTCTAATTGTTCATGTGTTTCAACCCCTTCTGCAACAGTTTCTAAATCAAGCTTGCCACATAAGTCAATAATAGAGGTAGTTAGATCCCTTACTCTTTTATTTTGTGAGATGTATTTAATAAATGATCGATCAATTTTCACAGTAGAGATAGGCAGTCGCCATAAATAATTTAGAGAAGAATATCCCATTCCAAAATCGTCAAGAAATATTTTCATGCCTCTATTTTCTAACTTTGATAAAACAAGCATGCACTTTTCAAAAGAATTTATTAAAGTTGTTTCAGTTATTTCCAGGCCAATTAAATGATACTCTATTTCGGTTTCATTTATGATTTGGTCTATTGTTTTAATGAAGTTATCCTGAGCTAATTGCAAGGGTGACAAATTAATGGATACGACAATAGCCTCGTCACGATCTTTATTAATTTTCTTTGCAAATCGGCAGCCTTCTTGGATGACCCAATGACCAATATCGTAAATGAGTCCAATTTCTTCAGCAAGCTTAATAAATTGTTCTGGGGGCACTTGGTTATAGTTGGGATGATTCCAACGCAATAAGGCCTCAAAAGTAATGACCTTATTTTTTGTGGAATCATAAATGGGTTGGTAAAAAACAGTAAACTCTTGGTTCTCAATGGCATGCAATAATGCAGTGGACATCAACATTCTCTCAGATATTTCTTTGTTCATTTTTATATCAAATAACGCACAACGATTTCTGCCATTTTCTTTGGCCTTGTGCATGGCAATATCTACATCTCGTAATATGGTTTCTCTGTTGGTATTTTTGGTCTGACAAATCACAATTCCGATACTTGCAGTAAGGTTTACTTCAAAACTATTTATAAAGAAAGGTTTGTTTATTAGGCCTATGATTTCTTTTGCTTTATACTGAAGTTCTTTTTCACTGGTTTCATTATAGACCAAGAGTGCAAATTCATCTCCACAAAGTCGACTAAAAAAATATTGATCTGTATGAATTGAACTAACTCGTAGGGCAGTTTCTTTCAAGATTTCATTTCCATAACTATGACCGAAGACATTGTTAATATACTTGAAATTGTCTAGATCAATATGCATTACAGAAAGTTTCTTATCATATTTCTGATAATCCATAATGGCTGCATCAAGCTTTTTATTAAATAAAACTCTGTTGGGCAAATGAGTCAAAGTATCGTAATAGGCTAACTCATGAAGCATTGAATTGGTAGTCTCAAGCTGAGACTTGGATTCTTCAAGTTCTGTGGTTCTTTTGTTAATCATTTTCCTCAGCTTTCTATTGAGTATTACAAAAAGAATAATAAGAAAAATAGCCAAAAGAAAAGCCGCTATTTGAGTTTTGGCTAATCCTTTGGAAGCTGAAAATTCTTCTCCAAACCACTTCTTATAAATTTTTTCGTAGGTCCCATTTTTCTTTATTTTAAGAATGCCATTATTAAGAATGTTATAAACATATGGGTTATCTTTTAAGGTAACGACACCATATTTTTCTTGATAAATAGGGTTTCCTATGATTTTAATTTTTTCATATTGCTTTTCTCTCAGAAGGTAGTTGATTCCAGTTAAACGATTGCCAATAAAGGCTTCCACGGAACCCATTATGAGCAAATTCATTGCTTGCTCTTGATTCTCTGTGGCAGTGGCAATACATTGTGAGTCATTAACTATTCTTTCAACAATATCTCCTTTTTGGTGACTGACTTTTTTACCAGATAGATCATAAATATTCTGCACATAATAATTATCTTTTGAAACAAATATACAATGTTTATTGTACAAGAGTGGTTCGGTAAAGGCATAATATTGACTTCGCTCATCATTATAGGTCATGCCTTGAATGGCATCTACCTCTTTCATATTTAATGCATCAATGGCTTCATTCCAAGGCATAGGGATCAGTTGGATTTCTATGCCCATTTCAATGGCAACTGCGTTCATTATATCCACATTGAAACCTTTATATTGTCCATTGTCATCAACATATTCATAAGGTGGAAAATTATTATCACCTGCAATTATTAATGTTGGAATTTGAATACTTCCATGAGTAATGAGAGAATCAACAAAGAAAAGGTTAATCAAAACGAACCCTATTATACTTTTCAACAAAATACGGTGAGACTTAGGCATATGGACCACCAACTTAAGGAAATCAAAGTAATATAAAGAGTCAGAAAATAATGAAATAAGTCGCAAAAAGACTATTAATGTCAAAATTTATCATATGTTCATATTTTAGCATGACATAAAGAATTATTCAATAATAGGTATTTAAGGGCACTTTTTAGTAGTCGAAAGGTATTTTTCGACGTCTAAAATGAATAAGGCTATTTAATTGTAAACTATTCTTATTATCAAGTTGACAATTTCTCGAGGTACGTTACAATATAATTGATAAAAATTATGAATTAAAGATTTTGGAGGTAATGAATATGCGAAATTCTAAGGTAAGAGATATGATCTTGATTGCAATGTTTGCAGCATTGACCGCTGTAGGGGGCTTGTTTAAAATACAGCTTCCTTATGCATCCATCACTTTGCAGTTTTTCTTCTGTGCCTTTGCGGGTGTGTTTTTAGGGGCAAAAAAAGGGGCTTTATCACAAGTATTGTATCTGGTAATCGGTTTATCCGGTGTTCCTATTTTCGCGGAAGGCGGAGGTATTATGTATGTCTTAAAGCCTTCCTTTGGTTATTTGATAGGCCTTATGCCGTGTGCTTATATGATTGGTCATTATATTGAAAAGGGTAAGCGCGATTTCATTCATATTCTTGGCATCATGGTGGCAGGCATGTTGGTTGTATATATGGTCGGCGTTCCTTATCTTTATCTTATTGTTCGTTATTATCTTGGGAGCGCAATTTCCATTAGTAGCGCACTTTCAATAGGGTTATTGCCTTTTATTGTACCGGACTTGATAAAGTCCGTTGTTGCTGCATTAATATATAAAAAAGTGGAACCGGCGTTAATAAAGCAGGGGATAGGTGACAGGTGACAGGGAAGTGAAAAAAACTAATAACTGAAAGATAAAAACATGATATAACTGAAATTGAAACTGAAAGACAAAGGAAGGATTATTATATTTGTGTTGTAATAAGTAAAGGAATTCAGGTAAAATCAATGTATATGAAAAGTTTTAATGGGAGGGGTATGAATGGATCATATGATTGAAAAGACACTGGAGAATTTAAAAAAGAACCATTTTATTACGAAATACTTTAATTCAAAAGAGGAAGCCATGGAGGATATTCTTAAAGAAATACCTGCAGATGCCTCTATAGGTATTGGTGGGTCTGTTACCATAGACCAATTGGGGCTTTATGAACGGCTTATATATAGAGGGAATGCGGTCTATTGGCATCATAGGTGTGAACCTTATGAGAAGAAAACTGTCCTAAAAAATGCCGCTGTTTCAGATATTTATTTGTCTTCAACCAATGCTGTGACAAGAGATGGTACACTTATAAACATTGACGGTGCTGGAAACAGAGTAGCAAATATGTTTTGGGGGCACCATAAGATTATTATTATTGCCGGAATTAATAAAATTACATTCAATTATGATGAAGGGGTAAAAAGAATTAAAACAGTAGCATGCCCTCAAAATGCAGAGAGGTTAAATCTTGATGTTCCATGCAGGTATTCAGGTAAATGTGAAGACTGTAATTCTCCCCAAAGAATGTGCAGGATTCTTTTGACTTTAGAACGACAGCCTATGAATGGCAATGTACACGTCTACTTGATAAATGAGGAACTGGGATATTAGATTCACTAGTCAATTAAGAATTAAGAATTAAGAATGAAGAATGAAGGAAGAGATTTTGCCCTTAGCACAAAATCTCATAATAAATTAAAGAAATGAATGTTTGAATTGGGGAAGAATAATTTAAATTAAGTACGATCTTTAAATGTTAAACAATAGATTTTTTATATAAAATAGAAATTTGTTTACAAATTTTTTCCTTAATTCTTAATTTTTCATTATTAATTCTTAATTAAAGAGGGTGGTTTTATGGCTTTTTTACCTACAACAAGAGAAGAAATGAATAGTAGAGGCTGGAAACAGCTGGATTTTGTTTATGTTATTGGGGATGCTTATGTAGATCATCCTTCTTTTGGGCATGCGATAATTAGCAGGCTATTAGAAGCAAATGGATATAAAATTGGCATTATATCTCAACCCAACTGGAGTAAGTTAGAGGATTTTACCAAATTAGGCAAGCCTAGGTTGGGTTTTCTGATTTCGTCAGGTAATGTGGATTCTATGGTAAATCACTATTCAGTGTTTAAAAAGAAAAGAAGACAAGATGCTTATTCTCCAGGTGGTGAAGCAGGATTAAGACCAGATCGAGCAGATATTGTGTATGCCAGTAAAGTAAAAGAGGTCTATAAAGACGTCCCTGTTATTATCGGTGGCATTGAAGGCAGTCTTAGACGATTTGGACATTATGATTATTGGGATGACAAGATAAGACGGTCCATTCTCATGGACTCCAAAGCCGATATGCTGATTTATGGAATGGGGGAAACCCCCATTGTTGAAATTGCAGATGCACTGGATGCAAAAATCTCTATCCACGATATTCGATGGATTAAAGGCACGGCTTTTAGAAGTAAAGATTTAGAAGGAATCGGGGACTATTTTATGTTGCCTACTTTCCAGGAAATAACTAAATCAAAAAAAGCATATGCAGAAAGTTTCATGGTTCAATATAAGAACAATAACCACAATAGCGGTAAAACCCTTGTGGAACAGTATGATACACATACTTATATTATTCAGAATCCTCCCCCTGAGCCTCTATCCATGGAAGAAATGGACAAAGTGTATGGGTTGCCTTATATGCGTACGAGCCATCCTGCTTATGAAAAACAAGGGGGCGTTCCTGCGCTACAAGAAGTAAAATTTAGCATTACCAGCACTCGAGGGTGTTTTGGGGGATGTAGCTTTTGTGCTTTGGCCTATCATCAGGGAAGAGTGGTACAACCCAGAAGTAGTGCATCCATTGTAGATGAGGGCAAAAAAATAAGTGAAGATAAAGATTTTAAAGGATATATTCATGATGTGGGAGGACCAACGGCAAACTTTCGTCAGCCTGCATGTGAAAAACAGATTAAAAATGGGACTTGTTTGCACAAAGACTGTTTGTTCCCAAAACCATGTGATAAACTAATCATAAATCACGAAGAGTATATAGACATTCTTCGTAGGTTGAGAGACATCCAAGGAGTGAAAAAAGTTTTTGTCAGATCGGGCGTTCGCTTTGATTATGCCATTTATGATAAAGACCATACATTTCTTGAAGAACTGTGTAAACATCATGTTAGCGGATATTTGAAAATTGCACCGGAGCATATTTCAGATGCTGTTTTGTCAAAAATGGGCAAACCCTCTAAAGAGGTATATGAAAAATTCACAAAAGAATTCCAGAGGATCAATCAGAAGATAGGAAAAGAGCAGTATATCATTCCCTATTTTATTTCATCTCATCCTGGGTCTACACTTACGGATGCCATTGAATTGGCATTATACATCAAGAAAACTGGGTTCATTCCAGAGCAGGTTCAAGATTTCTACCCAACCCCAAGTACTTTGTCCACTTGTATGTATTATACAGGCTTTGATCCCCGTAACATGGAACCTGTATATGTACCTAAAAGCATGGAAGAGAAACAAATGCAAAGAGCGCTTATGCAATTTAATCGACCGGAGAATTATGATAAAGTGTATAAAGCTTTGATAAAGGCAGATAGAAAAGATTTAGTGGGGTTTGACAAACAATGCTTAATAAAGCCGAAAAACAGGAGAAAAAGCAATGCGCATACTGGAAAAACTACCTCAGATATTAGAAGAAAGCCAAAATAATTATGAAAGACATTTTAAATCTTATGAAGTAGAGGAATTAACCCTACAAGAACGAATTCATTTAAAAGACCATGCAGAGTATAAGAATAAAATTGTTCAAGGGGACAATTTAGAATTAATGAAGCATCTTTTGAAAGAAAAGATAAAAATCAATCTCATCTATATAGATCCGCCTTTTTTTAGCAAAAGTGATTATAAAGTCAATATAAAAAAAGCATCAGATAAAATAGAAAGCATCCCTGTCATAGAACAGTTTGCTTATAAAGACACATGGAAAGAAGGTATGGCAGATTATTTGAAGATGCTTTGTACCAGGTTGTTCTACATGAAAGACCTTTTAAGTGAAACAGGAAGTATCTTCGTACACTTAGATAGACATAGTGTTCACTATGTGAAAGTATTAATGGATGAGATTTTTGGCCAAGATCATTTTATTAATGAAATTATTTGGAGCTATAAATCTGGAGGGGTGAGCAAAAGATATTTTGCTCGAAAACATGATACGGTTCTTTTTTACTCCAAAAGCGAGAATTATCATTTTGAGTGTTTAAAAGAAAAATCATATAATCGAGGATTAAAGCCATATAAATTTAAAGGGGTTACGGAGTATCAAGATGAAAATGGTTGGTACACACTGGTAAGCATGAAAGACGTATGGCACTTGGATATGGTAGGAAGAACCTCTGGGGAAAGAGTTAATTATGCGACTCAAAAACCGGAAGCTTTATTGGAAAGGATTCTATTGGCTTGTTCATCTGAAGGGGATATTTGTGTAGACTTTTTTGGAGGTTCGGGTACACTTGCTTCAGTTGCTTCCAAATTAAAACGGAAATGGATTATTTGTGATATGGGGAAAATCGCATGTATGATAGCTCATAAAAGAATGGTATTAAAAGGTGTGGCGTACGATATGTGTGCCATTGGAAATACAGAAAAAGTTGAAAGTTTTATTGATTTCACTGCAGAAGTTGCGGATAAAGGAAAATTACATATTTCTTTAGACAGGTATGGATATAAAAATGATAATGAAATACCAGCTTCCCCTAAGTACCAGGAAACAGTAAAGGCTTTGATGGAAGAAGATTCTTTGAAACTCATTGAGTATTGGAGCGTAGATATGGATTATGATGGTCATGAATTTAAGCCTTCATGGATCAGTTGCCAAGAGTCTAAAGAAGTGGTAACGGATATTTTGTTAGATTATTTGGCACAAGAAAGGATTGCCATACGCGTTTTAGATGTGTTTGGAATCGAGACCTTTGTCAATCAAAATATAATAAAGGAGGTGGAATGATATATGAAAGAAAAAATTAGTAAAGCAATTCTTGATTTAACTTTTATTACAGTAGGTTGTGTAATAATGGCATTTTCTGTGACAGGGATTCTTATTCCCAACGGTTTAAGTGCTGGAGGTATTACTGGGATCGCGCGTATCCTTCAAAATTATATTCCTTTTAGTTATTCACTTTTGTTCTACTTTCTTGCCCTTACAGTCTTTATTATTAGTTGGATAACTTTAGGGTGGAAAGAAGCCAGAAAAATACTGGTCATGGCCATTATGTATCCAACCATTTTGATTATTTTTGAACAGACCGATTTTTATCTTTTAGAGCGAAAAGATATGTTTTTAGCTGCTATTTATTTTGGGGTGTTAAATGGTGTTGGGATGGGCTTGCTTTTCAGAAGAGGGTATTCTTTTGGAGGAACAGATACCATAGCCAAAATAATCAATAAGAAAATATTACCTTTTGTGAGTATGAGCCAACTCCTTATGTTCATAGATGGCATTATTATTGTTCTTTCAGGAATCGTTTATGGAAGAAATGTGGCTATGTATGCATTGGTTGCACAGTTGGTCTATACAAAATCAATAGATGCGATCCTATTTGGATTTGGGTCACAAAAAGTAAAGATTGAGATTATTAGTGATGAACATGGAGAAATAGAACAATATATCATCAATCAAATCAATAGAGGTGTAACCAGATATGAAATAACAGGAGGTTACTCAGGCAATAAAAGGACAATGCTCTCTACAATTTGCTCTCCAAGAGAGAGTATGCTCATTAAGAATTTTATTTCTCATACGGATTCAGATGCTTTTGTTAATGTGCTTCCTATTAATTCAGTATGGGGAACGGGTACAGGTTTTGAGAGCTTGAAGGAGAAGTAGATTGTATGTGGAAGTGGAAGTGAAATTTAAGTGGAAGTGTAAGTGTAAGCTTAAGTAGAAGTTTAAGTGTAAGTGTAAGTAGAAGTAGAAGTGTAAGTGGTAGGGGCTGGTCTCTGTGCCTGCCCGTAAAAGGTACTCAAACTAAATCTTCATTTTATAACTTTGTTTATACACCTACATTGGTGCAGATGGGCACGGGACCCATCCCTACTACTCAAACTTAATCTTAAACTCAAACTCAGACTCAAACTTAATCTTAAACTCAAACTTATTATTCATCGAGGGGGTAAGAAGATGGAATATAAAGCTGATATTGGTGTTTTTGGTGGATCAGGTTTTTACTCACTACTTGAAGGGGTGAATGAAATTCAGATAGACACGCCCTATGGAAAGCCCAGTGATAGTATTGCCATTGCAAGAATTCATGGAAAGGATGTTGCTTTTCTTCCAAGGCATGGGAAAGACCATAGATATCCACCGCACAAGATTCCATATAGAGCCAATATATATGCCATGAAGCAGTTAGGGGTAAAAGCTCTGATTTCTCCTTGCTCATGTGGGAGTCTTCAAAAAGGGATAAAACCAGGAGACATTGTCATTACGGATCAATTTGTAGACAGAACTTATGGAAGGGAACATACCTTTTTTGATGGTCCAATAGTAAAACATATGAGTTCAGCAGATCCATATGATGAGAATTTGAGAGGAATTGCCATTGAAACAGCAAGGGATCTTGGGATAACCGTACATGAAAAAGGCACTATTGTAGTCATTCAAGGGCCTCGTTTCTCCACAAAGGCTGAGAGTCATTGGTTCACGGCTATGGGGTGGCAAGTTGTTAATATGACACAGTTTCCCGAAGGATATCTTGCCACTGAACAAGAAATTCCCATGGTCAACGTAGCTTTAGTGACGGATTATGACGCAGGATTAGTAGCAGAAGAAGATATAAAACCAGTTACTATGGATGAAGTTCTTAAAGTATTTAACGAAAATATTGAAAATGTTAAATCACTTATTTTTAAAATGATTGAAAAAATTTAGATCATCCAAGTGCTTGCTTGAAGGGGATGAAATATGGAAAATACTTTCATTTTTATTGGGCTTGTATTATAATAGTAAGGAAATATCTTTTTGAAAAGATGAGGGGAGAAAAGAATTATGATGAAAAAAGCTTTAACGGTATTACTGGTATTTGTATTGGTTTTTGCTTTAGTAGGTTGCGGAGGGGATGCTCCTGTTGAAAGTGAAGAAGGAGCAGAAGAAGGCGAAGCATTACCTGGCGAAGGCATGGTAGTTACTATGATTACGGATACAGGTGGGTTGGGAGATAAATCTTTCAATGATTTAGCTTATGCAGGGCTTGAAGCAGCTCAAGCTGAATTAGGTTTTGAATTAAAAATCTTACAATCTGCAACTGAAGATGATTATGCACCCAATATCCAAACAGCTTTAGAAGATGAGCCAGCATTAATCGTATGCGTTGGTTTTATGATGGAACAGGCTACAGTAGATGCTGCTGCAGAAAATCCTGATATTAACTTCGCTATCGTTGATGGTGTTGGAGATATGGACTATGACGGTGAACAAGATGTGGATAATTTATTAGGATTAAAATTTAAAGAAAATGAAGGATCATTTTTAGTAGGTGTTGCTGCTGGTCTAACAACGGAAACAAATAAAATTGGTTACATAGGCGGAATGGAATTCCCTACAATTATCGTATTCGAAAGTGGATTTATTGCAGGTGTAAAAGCGGTTAACCCAGATGCAGAAGTCTATGTAGAATATGCAGATTCCTTTGGTGATATCGCAAAAGGTAAGGAAATTGCAACAGCCCAATACAATAAGGGAGCAGATGTTATTTATCATGCAGCAGGCGGTGTTGGTCTTGGATTGTTCCAGGCTGCTACAGAAAATGATTTTTGGGCCATTGGGGTAGATGCTGACCAAGCATTAACTTCTCCAGAAAATGCTGATAATATTCTTTGCTCTATGTTAAAACGTGTAGACACTTCAACTTATATAGCTGCTAAAAGTGCTATAGAGGGTACTTTTACAGGGCAAGTACAGACATTTGGTTTAGCAGATGATGGAATCGGCGTCGGTGATGGCGGCGAAAACTTAACGGAAGAACTTAATGCTGAAATTGAAAAATGGAAGACGGCTATTATTGAAGGTCAATTTGATGTGCCGGCAACACGTGAAGAAGTAGAAGTTTTTGAAGTGCCAGAAATCTAAAAAAGAATTAATAAAAAAGGCCGGATGTAAGTCGTCCGGTCTTTTGTTTACTTATAAGATAGCAGATCAGTACAGCAAGAAATAAAGTAAGAGATAACAGATAAGAGGATAATAGTTATGGTGAATTTTATTACATAAAATTTCCGATTTGATTTTTAGATCTAACATATAATGGAAAGTTTTGGTTACAAAACTAACCTCAACTCTTATCTATTATCTGTTATCTATTATCTTATCTCTTCTCGATTCTCTCTTATCTATTATCTTTGGTTTAATGTAATGGTATATTAAGCCAGAATCGCTTATAATTAAAAAAAGAGAATTTATCTTAACTTTTAAGAACCTGCAAAGGAGTGAACGGCCTTGTCTTATGTGGTAGAGATGAAGAAGATTACAAAAGTATTTCCTGGTATCATTGCCAATGATGATATTGATTTTCATTTAAAAAAGGGTGAAATTCATGTTTTGCTTGGTGAGAATGGTGCTGGAAAGACGACGTTGATGAATATTTTGTATGGATTGTATCAGCCAACTTCGGGGGAAATCTGTATTAATGGAGAAGTGGTCAATATCAAAGACCCTAATATGGCGATTCAGCATGGCATCGGAATGGTGCATCAACATTTTATGCTGATAAAGCCTTTTACTGTGGCTGAAAATATCATTTTAGGGAACGAGCCCGTAACCCATAAAGGGATTCAACTGGATATGAAAAAGGCCATCCAAAACGTTGAAAGGATTTCCAAAGAGTTTGGATTGAAAGTGGATGCAACGGCAAAAATTCAGGACTTATCTGTCGGGATTCAGCAACGTGTAGAGATTCTAAAGGCGCTCTACCGGGGAGCCGATATTTTGATTTTGGATGAACCTACAGCTGTATTAACGCCTCAAGAAATCGACGAATTGGGTATTATTATAAGAAAACTTGCTGATGAAGGAAAATCAATTATTTTAATCACTCACAAATTAAAAGAGGTTATGGCAATGAGTGATAGAGTCACAGTAATCAGAAGAGGAAAAATGATTAATTCCTTAGATACAAAAACAACCAATACAGATGATTTGGCAGAGATGATGGTGGGAAGAAAAGTTAAGATGGAAGTGGATAAACAGAATAAAGAATCTGGAGAAGTGATTTTCTCCGTTAAAGGACTTAAGGTAAAAGACAACAGAGGTTTAGATGCTGTCAAAGGGGTGGATTTTGACGTACGGGCCGGTGAAGTGCTTTCCATAGCTGGAGTAGATGGAAATGGACAAACGGAGTTGATTGAGGCCATTACAGGATTGAGAGAAATAGTAAGTGGACAAGTGCATCTGGATGGAATCGATATAAAAAATTTTACAACAAGAGAGATTATGAAAAGTGGCGTGAGCCATATACCTGAAGACAGGCACAAAAGAGGATTGGTGTTGGAAAACAGCTTAGCCGAAAATATGATTTTAGGGTATCACCATCAAATGCCTTTTAGTAAGAATGGGATCATCAACTACGAGAAGGTTCATGAACACGCCAAAATACTCATTAAAGAGTTTGATGTTCGAACACCGGATGAAAATGTTAAAGCAGGGTCTTTGTCAGGTGGAAACCAACAGAAAGCAATTATTGCACGTGAGATGTATAAAAACCCAAGATTGCTAATTGCAGCACAGCCTACCAGAGGATTGGATGTTGGGTCCATCGAGTTTGTACATAAGAAAATCATAGAGTCTCGAGATAATAATCAAGCCGTCTTATTGGTCTCATTAGAATTAGATGAAGTCATGAATCTTGCAGACCGAATTGCTGTTATTTATGATGGAAAAATTATGGATACCATTGATGCCAAAGATGCTTCAGAAAAACAGTTGGGGATTCTGATGGCAGGAGGCGATCGGAAGGTGTCTGCTAATATGAATAGTAAGGGGATGAGCCATGATGAGAAGTGATATTAAGCGTGTTGCAGTGCAACTATGGTTGACTCTTAGATTTCCACTTGTTTCAATTGTCGCAGGATTACTTGTGGGTGCGATACTGATTCTCATAGCAGGAAAGAGTCCTATAATTGCTTATACAGCCTTATTTCAGGGAAGCTTTGGCGGCGTAGATAAAATAGGAGAAACGCTTTTTAAAATGACACCTATTTTATTAACGGGCTTATCTTTTTCAATTGCATTTCGTACGGGCTTATTTAATATTGGTGGAGAAGGACAGTTTTTAGCAGGTGCTATTACTGCCATCATTACAGGATGGTTTTTCCAAGACTTACCTCATTTAATTCTAATTTTGATTATGCTCATATCCGCCATTATTGCGGGTGGGGCATGGGCTTCTATTGCAGGTATTTTAAAAGCAAAAATGGGCATTCATGAGGTTATTACAACGATTATGTTAAATTATACAGCACTCTATTTAGTAAACTATATTGTTAGAGCGGTTATGAATCCGCAGATATTGATGGGGACTAAGGCGGAAGCGCATACGGTTTCATTGCCTGATGTTGCGAGACTAACTAAGTTGAAAGATGTTTTTGAGATATTTGGAAGATCCAGTGTCCATACAGGTATTTTTATAGCCATTGGATGTGCACTATTTATGTATTTTATATTATTTAAGACAACAGTGGGTTACGAATTACGGGCAGGTGGCCTTAGCCCAGATGCAGCAGAATATGGTGGCATTAAGAAATCTAAGAATATCATTATGGCTATGGGAATTTCAGGGGGGCTTGCAGGTTTGGCAGGAGCAGTAAATGTTATGGGCATTACTTACTATGTGGCTCAATCCTCCACAACACCGGGATATGGGTTTGATGGGATCGCGGTTGGCCTAGTTGGCGGGTTGCACCCAATTGGCAACATTGCCAGTTCATTTTTATTCGGTATTTTATCTAACGGAGCCAGGAGAATGCAGTTAGAAGGCATACCCAAGGAAGTCATTGCTATTATTCAAGGGGTCATTATTGTCTTTATTGCAAGCCAGTATATTATTAAAATAGTCTATAAAAAGAAGAAAGAAAAAGAAATCAAAAGAGAAAAATTGAGAGCTGAGCAAGGCAATGAAGGGGAGGTGCAGTAAATGTGGATTGTAATTTTACCGATTTTGGCCTCTGCGTTAAGATTGGCTACACCATTGATTTTTTCTGCCTTAGGAGGAACATTCTCTGAAAGATCCGGAGTTGTTAATATTGCCTTAGAAGGTATCATGGTTATGGGCGCTTTTTTCTCAATACTTTTTGCTGATTTAACGGGCAACCCCTGGATAGGTGTTTTGGCGGCTATAGCGGCAGGGATGCTCACAGCATTACTTCTTGGAGTTGTATCCATTCATTTGCAAGGGAATCAAGTTGTAATGGGAACAGCCATAAATATATTGGCCATAGGTCTTACTTCTTATTTGCTGCAAATTATTTATAAAAGATTTGGACAGACGGATGCTATTTCCAATGCATTAACGGGGAATCCTGAGATATTATCCTTTTTAGAAAATATACCTGTTGTAGGAAAATTATTTTTTGCAGGGCTGACGCCGTTTGTATACTTAGCTTTCTTTGCAGTGGGTTTGTCTTATTATGTTCTTTTTAAAACCCCGTTTGGTTTAAGAGTCAGAGCAGTAGGAGAACATCCAAAAGCGGCGGATACAGTTGGGATTAATGTTTATAAGATTCGATACATATGCGTGCTTATTTCTGGTGCTTTGGCTGGAATAGCTGGGGCAAGTTTGACTGTAGGATATACAGCGATATTTCGAGAGCATATGGTCTCGGGAAAAGGGTTTATTGCATTGGCAGCAATGGTTTTTGGAAAGTGGCATCCCGTGGGTGCGCTGTTTGCTTGTCTTTTCTTTGGATTAGCGGATGCCTTATCCATTCAGGGTTCTATGTTAGGCATTAAAATACCTACAGAGTTTATGCATATGCTACCTTATGTTGCGACCATACTGGCGCTCATTGGGGTAGTAGGCAAGGCTACAGCACCTGCAGCCGATGGAGAACCTTATGAAAAAGGGGAAAATTAGAAACCAATGAATAATGAACAATGAAGAATGAATAATGAAGGAAAATTTTGTTTCACAAAATCTTATAATCTTATGGAAAATCGCTTTAAATAGGTCAGGGACATTCCTTAGAAAGATAGCCCTTAAGCGAAAGGTGTGTCCCTTTACCTTAAATATTTATTTCTGTTTTGCAAACGAACCCTTAAGATATTAAGCTTGCAAAATTTTACAGTTCATATTGGAAAAAATTTGAAATTTGTAATATAATGAAGTGAGCCCCATTAGTGGGAGTTTCAAACTCTTCACTGATGGCAAGACGAACAAATTTCGAATTTAGCAGTTCTTGATCTCGCCACCTATAGAGGTGGGAGTCTTAGAGCTGTTTAATGAGATTAAGTCAAACTATTAAAGAGTTTATTATAAGGAGGATGTAAAATGGCAAATGCAAACGAAATAATGAATTGGACTTTTATTTCAGAGACGGAGGTTCCCAATGATGTTACGGATATACTAATTGACGGGGAAGAAGTTGAAGTGGCGTATAAAACAATCCGTGATGTTGCTGTGGTGACCAATAAGAGAATCATAGTAGCGGATAAACAAGGCATAACAGGCAAAAAAGTGGAGGTCTATACCATACCATTTAAATCCATCAATATGTATTCAAGTGAAAATGCAGGCACTATAGATTTTAATTCTGAAATACAATTATGGACAAGAGCCGGAAACTTTAAGCTCAACTTAAAAAAAGGTGTGGATATACGTAAATTAGATAAGATAATTGGAAGCCATATATTATAGAAAGAAATGAAAGGGTTTCAAAATAACCGCCCTCGTTGGGCGAAGATGTTTTCGTAGTGGCGGGTCTCTGTGCCCGCCAGTCGTGTTGTAGTGGGAGTGTGATACAGTGAAACTTACGATTCTGGTAGATAACAATACTTTAGTAGATAAGTATTACTTAGGGGAACCGGCGCTTTCGTTTGTGATTGAAACGGAAAATAAAAAAATACTTTTGGATACAGGCTATTCAGATTTATTCTTAAAAAATGCGGCAAAAATGAATATGAATTTATTAGATGTTGATGAAATTGTGATTTCTCATGGGCATAATGATCATACAATGGGTTTAATTCCTTACATAAAATATATCATGGAAAAGAAAGATGAAGGAATGAAGATTGAAAAACCCATTTTAAGAATGCATCCATATGCATTAATTCCTAAGATGGATTCAAAAATAGGAAATATTGGGATGATGATTTCTAAAACCCAATTGGAACATCATTTTAATGTGATGACATCCAAAGAGCCTGTTCATATAACTGATCGGTTGGTATTTCTTGGCGAAATTGAAAGGCAGAATGATTTTGAAATAGTGGATAATCCAAGAAAAATTAACATAGAAGGTCAAGAGATAGACGATATTCTTTTAGATGATACGGCATTGGTCTATAAATCTCCAAAAGGATTAATAATTATTACAGGCTGTTCCCATTCGGGCATCTGCAATATTTGTTCTTATGCAAAAAAAGCATGTCAGGATGATCGGACCATAGATATCATTGGAGGGTTACATCTTCAGAATCCATCCGAGGAAAGACTTGAAAAAACCATTAAATATTTGAAGGAAAATAGTATTAAACAGTTACATGCTTGTCATTGTACGGATTTAAGGTCAAAAATAGCTATTGGAAATGAAATTCCTGTTATTGAAGTGGGAGCAGGAACGGTTATTAAATATAATGAATAATGAACAATGAACAATGAAGGAAGAGATTTTGCTTAGGGCAAAATCTCGAATTTTTAAGGGGAATTTTTTGTATTCTTGTGGTGAAACTAAGGTTTAGGGATAAGTCATTTTGACGATGTTATTGTCAAACATTAGAAAAAATGATAACATGAAAAAGATTTAAGAGAAAGAAAAATTTAGGATTGAAGGATGATTAAAATATAGAACGGTTATTAATATATATAGCTTTAATCGCTTTCGGAGGAGAAAAATGAGTAAACCTATTGTTGCAGTCGTGGGTAGACCCAATGTTGGGAAGTCTACTTTTTTCAATAAAATTGCAGGAAAAAGAATTGCTATTGTTGAAGACACCCCTGGTGTTACTAGAGATCGAATCTATGCAGATGCGGAATGGAATGGTGTTTCTTTTTTATTAATTGATACAGGTGGGATCGAACCAGATTCTAAAGATGTTATTTTATCTCAGATGAGAATACAAGCACAGATGGCCATGGAAACAGCGCATGTTATTGTGTTTATGGTGGATGGAAGAGAGAGTATTACATCTGCTGATAGAGAAGTAGCTTCTATGTTAATGAAAACAGGGAAAGAAGTTCTTTTGGTGGTAAATAAAATTGACGGCAAAGAACTTCCGGACCATTATTATGACTTTTTTGAATTGGGTGTGGGAGAACCCATTCCTATTTCTTCAGCGAATATGCTAAATTTAGGGGATTTGTTGGATGAGATTGTGAGTCGATTTCCAAAAGGAGACCATTTTGACGAAGAAGAGGATTCCATTAAAATTGCAATCATTGGAAAGCCCAATGTAGGCAAATCTTCGTTGATAAATGCGATGTTAGGAGAAGAACGGGTCATCGTAAGTGATATTCCAGGCACCACCAGAGACTCTATTGATACACCATTTTCAGAAGGTGAAGACAAATATATTTTTATTGATACTGCTGGCATTAGAAGAAAAAGCAGAGTGTTTGAGAGTATCGAAAGATATAGTGTCTTAAGAGCGGTAAGTGCCATAGAACGAGCAGATGTATGTCTGCTGATGATGGATGCAGAAAATGGGGTAACAGAACAAGATAAAAAAATCGCTGGGATTGCACATGAAGCCGGAAAAGGGATTATTCTTGTTGTAAATAAATGGGATTTAATAGAAAAAGAAACAGGTACGCTTAATGAGTTCACAAGAGAAATAAAGAATGAACTTTCTTTTATGTTGTATGCGCCTATTCTGTTTATTTCCATTCACAAAAAACAAAGATTGAATAAAATAATTCCTTTAATCAAGCACGTTTCCAATCAATGTGCCATGCGTATACCTACAGGACAACTGAATGATCTGATTTCTGATGCAATTATGATGAAGCAGCCCCCTTCAGACAAGGGAAAACGCCTGAAACTCTATTATGCTTCACAGGTAGGTGTTAAACCACCACTATTTGCTTTTTTTATAAACAGCAGAGAATTAACGCACTTTTCATATTCTCGATATTTAGAAAATAAAATTCGAGAAGGTTTTGGATTTGAAGGCACTTCAATTAAGATTGTGTATAGAGAGAAAGGGGAAAAGGATGATCATTAAAGCTTTTTTGGTCATAGCTTGCTACCTTATTGGTAATATTTCTTCATCGATATTAATCGGAAGAATGGTAGCAGGAATTGATATCAGGGAGCATGGTAGCGGAAATGCAGGCACGACAAATGTGTTGAGAACCATAGGGAAAAAGGCAGCTGTAGCCACTTTAATAGGAGATGTCTTGAAAGGTGTTATAGCTGTTTTAGTGGGGAGATTCTTTGGAGGAGAAAATTTAGCCATGCTATGCGGATTTGCCGCAATAATTGGACATATATGGCCAATCATCTTTGGCTTTAGAGGTGGTAAGGGTATTGCTACGGGAATAGGTGCTGTGTTGGCGCTATCCCCTCAATTGGCCGGCATATGTATACTAATAGGGTTATTGATTATTCTTTTTACAAAATATGTTTCCTTAGCCGCTATAATCGGCGTATGTGTGCTACCCATTGCCGCTTTTTTCTTAAATAGTCAGTATCTTTTTTGGGGGCTATCAGTAGCGCTTGTAGCGTTGATTAAGCATAGAAGCAATATTAAAAGATTATTAGCAGGTACGGAATCTAAAGTGAGCTTGAAGAAAAAAAATGAACAATGAATAATGAACACAATGAAAACAATGAACAATGAATAATGAACAATGAACAATGAAGGAGGATTTTGCTGGGCAAAATCTACATATTTTATATATATAATGTAGAAATTTGTTGCAAATTTCATCCTCAATTATTCATTATTCATTATTCATTATTAATTATTAATTAATTACGGGGTGGTTATATGAAAACATCAGTAAGTGTTTTGGGTTCAGGGAGTTGGGGGACAGCATTGGCAATATCCCTCGCACAAAAAGGATATAAAATTAAATTATGGGGAAGAAATCAGGAACTTCAGAAGATCTTAAGAGAAAAAAAGGAAAATGTAAAATACTTACCTGGAATAATATTACCTGAGAATATCGAAATAATAGATTGTTTAGAGGAGGCGGTAGACGGAATAGACGTAATGGTTCTTTCTATTGCTTCTCAAGGAACCCGAGAAGTCTTGCGAAAAATAAAAAATATTGTACCCAAAAATTGCATTATAGTAAATACGGCTAAAGGGATAGATAAGGATAGTCTTAGTACGTTATCTGTTGTGGCTAAAGAAGAACTTCCTCAGAATCCATTTGTGACTCTTTCTGGCCCTTCCCATGCTGAAGAGGTTAGTAAAGGTATGCCAACCACTTTGGTGTCTTCTTCAAGTAGAAAAAGTGATGCTGAGTCTATTCAAGACCTATTTATGTCCCCGAGATTAAGAGTTTATACCAATCCAGATATTTTAGGAGTTGAGGTTGGGGGCGCTTTTAAAAACATCATTGCTTTGGCAGCAGGAATCTCAGATGGACTTGGGTTTGGGGATAATGCCAAAGCCGCGCTAATGACTCGTGGCATTGTTGAAATATCACGCCTGGGAGTAGAAATGGGTGCTCAAATCAGTACTTTTTCAGGACTATCTGGAATTGGAGACCTTATTGTGACTTGCACCAGTATGCATAGCAGGAATAGAAAATGCGGTATTCTTATAGGGCAAGGAATGTTGCCAGAACGTGCAATAAAAGAAATTGGCATGGTTGTAGAAGGTATTTACGCGGTAGATGCTGCGTATAAACTTTCAAAAAGATTTGGGGTCGAAATGCCCATTACAGAAGAGTTGTTTAATCTTCTACATAATAAAAAGGAAGTCAGAGCATCTGTCATGCACCTCATGACCAGACAAAAAAAACATGAGATGGAAGAGAACGCAGCAGATGGATTGTGGCAATAGTAAGAAAAGAAAATAGATGAATTATTTATGATTTAAGATTTAAGATTTAAGATTGAAGGAAGAGATTTTGCACATGTAAAATCTCTTAATTTTAATTAAGAAAGAAATAATAAGCTTCTGGATGATGGAGAATGATGGAGGTTTTGCATTGCAAAACCCTCATTAAATCATAAATCTTAAATCATAAATCTTAAATCACCTGATTATTTTGTTTGTCCAAAATGGACGACTTTTTTATTGCTTTTAAGAATAATAAAGTAGATTTACTCATATAGATGTAATGTTAAAATACCATAAAAAAGGAGGGACAGAATGGATCATCAAAATATATATGAAAACATTACAGAAAGAACTCAAGGGGATATCTATATAGGTGTGGTAGGACCTGTTCGTACAGGAAAATCTACTTTTATAAAAAGGTTTATGGATCTATTGGTTATCCCAAATGTAGAAAACGTTTACGTAAAAGAAAGAGTAAAAGATGAAATGCCTCAAAGTGGGGCAGGAAAAACGATTATGACAACAGAACCAAAGTTTGTGCCCAACGAGGCTGTAGAAGTAACCCTCTCTGAGAATTCAAAATTCAAGGTCAGATTGGTTGACTGTGTTGGATACATGGTGCCAGGTGCAATCGGGCACATGGAGGATGGAAAACCAAGAATGGTGAATACGCCATGGCATGAGTCCGATATTCCTTTTGAAGAGGCTGCGGAAATAGGGACTCGTAAAGTCATTGCTGACCATTCAACTATTGGGCTTGTTATTACTACAGATGGCTCCATCGCCGAGATTGAGAGAAGCAACTATATACAAGCAGAAGAAAGAGTTATTAATGAACTGAGGGAATTAAACAAACCATTTATCATTGTATTGAATTCAATATTTCCTGAATCTGAAAGAGCCGTAGAATTAAGAAAGGACATAGAAGAAAAATATGGCGTCCCTGTAATCGCAGCGAATTGTGCAAGAATGAATATTAGTACCATTAATAATATTTTGGAAAATATTTTATTTGAGTTCCCCATTAGTCAAGTTAACTTCAGGTTGCCGGGATGGACGGATGGTTTAAACAGAGAACACTGGATCAAAGAAAGCCTCATTGAAAAAATCCGGGTTTGGAGCAATGAGATTGGTAGCATACGAGACGTGAGTAATAGTGTGCAATTTTTCAAAGATATGGACATTATCAAAGAAAGTCAAATTAATAGTGTGAATCTTGGATCTGGGGTTGTAGAAGTTGGAATAGATACAGGCGAAGAGCTTTTTTATCAGGTGTTAGAAGAGATGACGGGGTATGAGGTTAAAGGAGATTATCAGTTTTTTGAAATGATAAAAGATTTTGCCTTTGCTAAAAAAGAGTATGACAAAATGAAGGATGCTCTGACTCAGGTTAAGGAAAATGGTTATGGAATGGTGGCACCTGACTATACCGATATGGAATTGGAAGATCCAGAAATATATAAACAAGGCAATCGATATGGTGTAAGACTAAAGGCGAAAGCACCCTCTTTGCATATTATCCGGACGGATATCTTTACAGAGGTGGCACCAGTAGTTGGAAGTGAAAAACAAAGTGAAGATCTGGTGAAATATCTTTTGCAGGAATTTGAAACAGATCCTTCGAAAATTTGGGATACAAATATCTTCGGGAAATCACTAAATGATTTGGTTACTGAGCAAATGCAAAGTAAGCTAATAGGTATGCCAGACAATGTAAGAATTAAAATGCAGAAAACGCTTCAACGTATTATCAATGATGGAAAAGGAAATTTCATTTGTATTATCATATAATGGTTGAAAATCAGCAAGAAAGAATTGTATAATTAGAGTACTAAGAGAACAGGCTGAGGAGAAACTATGGTTATAGAATACTTTATCACAATACTGATCGTTCTATTACTAACCTGCATTGTAGGCTATGTTGCTGCTACTATGAAAGAAAAAGTATACTTGTCTAAAGATATGATTGTCCTTAACAACAGGAATATATCTCAAAATGATATAGATAAGGTAGATGCCCGTTGCTTCTCCATTGGAAGTGTTGAGATCATGTCGGGAGATGAAATTAAAATAGTTAGAGACAATTTAGAAATAGTGAAAGGTATGGTTATTGGAGCCAATACTCAAAAAAATACAATTGTAGTAGCAGAAAACAGTAAGCCTGTTGAAGTAGGTACAAACGGGATTAAAAGAATAAAGATTATTAGTAGATATGGGAAATTTCTGAAAAACTTTTAGACTACGGGAGTAGTCTGTTTTTTTTGTCCTGATAAATTTTATTTTTATGAAGGAAAAATTTCATAACTAAAGAATATAGAGTGTTATAGATTGGTCTATTGAGGTGTTTGAAATGAACAAAAAAAAGCAATCAAAATTTAAAAAACTCATCATATCGTTGTTTATGGTGGCAGTTGTTTCCTTATTTATACTCATTTATTTTGTTCCTAATGTGGGCGAGACCTTTCAAAAAACAAGAGTGGTCACTTATGATACCATTCAAGTTACAGATCGTATTGACTGCTATATTATCAGGAATGAGAAGGTAATCTTTTCAAATGTTGAAGGGACTATTGATTACAATATATCCGAAGGGGAAAGAGTAAAGAAAGATAAAGAGATTCTTCGCATAAATCAAGAAAAAGTTGATCCAGATGCAGAAAATAAGTTAGAGCTTATAAATCAAAGAATTGAAAGAATCAATAATGGAGAAAGTATATTTGAAAGTGATATTAATAGAATAGAGGCGCAAATTCAAACAAATATTGATGAGATTAGAACAGCAAAAGATAAAGGGGATCTTTCCTTAGTTCGTAAAATTGAAGAAAAGATGAGAAGACTTATTGATAAAAAAAATATTATTCTCAGTAATACAGGCTTAAAAGATAACAGTATAGAAGTATTGAAAGAGGAAAGAGGACAGTTGGAGAATATGTTAAATCAATCCGTTTTTTCTTATAAAACCCAAGATGCCGGTCTTATTAGTTATTATGTTGATGGATATGAAAGTGAGTTAACACCTATCAATATGTATCTTTTAGATAAGAGTGAATTGGAAGAGACGAGTATGACGGGACAAGACACCTATAGAGAAAAAACTTTCCCAAATGAACCTTTATATAAAATTATTAATAGTCCTGTTTGGTATGTTGCTACTTGGGTGGATTCAAACAAGATAGATAAGTATATTATAGGGAATACGGTTTATTTAAATTTCGCCAATGGGCAGACGAAAGGCCTGATTTATGATATTATAAAAGATGATATTGGAAATCTTGTCATAATAGAAATAGGCCACTACTATCCGGATTATTGGAAGCTTAGAAAGGTTACTACAGATATTATTGTTGCCAATTACGAGGGAATCAAAATAGATAATGACAGCATTGTTGAAGTGGATGGACAAGCAGGTGTTTATACAGTGGACATTAATGGAAAATATGTTTTTGAACCCATTAAGATTATTGGAAGCGATGGAAAAAAGACCATTGTGGAAAGCGGTTATTACTACAACGAGACGGAAGAAGGCTTGAAAAAAGTCAAGACCATTGATTTATATGATGAAGTTCTCAGAAATACAAAAAGAAAATTAAATCTTTAGGAGTAAAGGTCATGGAGAAGATTAAAAAGAATATTAATGAAATTAATGAGAGAATTTCAAAAGGCTCATTAAAGTCAGAAAGGTCTTCTGATAAAGTAACTCTGATTGCTGTGACTAAAACTCGGAGTACTGAAGAGATTAATAAGGCCATTGAAGCAGGAATAACAGATATTGGAGAAAACAAGGTTCAAGAAATTATCAATAAGTATGATAAAGTACTTCCTGTTCGTTGGCATATGATTGGGCACTTGCAGACAAATAAAGTTAAATATATTATAGATAAAGTTAAAATGATTCATTCTGTTGATAGCATACGACTTGCAAAGGAAATCAACAAAAGAGCAATTCAAAACAACCTTGTTATGGATATTTTAGTCCAAGTTAATATAGCAGATGAGGAAAGCAAATTTGGATTAAAGCCCAAAAGCTTAGAATCTTTCTTAAATGATTTGGAAGAATATAAAAATATTAATATGAAGGGCTTCATGATGGTTGCACCTTTTGCAGAGCATGCAGAGGAGGTTAGAATTCATTTTAGACAGATGAAACAATTGTTTGATACATATAAACGTTCAAAATGTTTTGAAAATATGGTATATTTATCTATGGGCATGACAAATGATTTCGAGATTGCTGTGGAAGAGGGCGCAAATATGGTAAGAATTGGAACTGCTATCTTTGGCGCTAGATAATTATTTTAATTAATAATAGATGGAGGGATTACGTGGGAGAAGGTTTTTTTGATAAAATGAAATTACTTGTAGGACTTGAAGGTGAAGAAATTCAGGAGATACCAAAAGAAGCGAGACGAACAGTTAAAGAATACATTCCCCCAATATCACAAAAAGAATTTAATGACAACCGAGTCCTGAATTTCCATACAAAAAATCAAATGAAATTAATACTACTAGAACCTAAAAGTTTTGATGAGTGCCCAAAAATAGTTGATAATTTGAAAAATAAGAAGCCAATCATTTTAAATTTAGAGAAGCTCGATAGTGATTTGGCAAGAAAAATTTTTGATTTTATCAGTGGAGCAGTTTACGCACTAGATGGGAATGTTCAAAAAGTTGCAAATAATATTTTCCTATTTGCACCAGAAAATGTGGACATATCAGGAAATATTGAAAGTTTTCTTCCTAAAGATGAGTTTAATCCATGGAAGAAATAGATGGAGGAGTTTGATTATGTGGATGTTAGCTAAAACCATTGATTTATTATTTACAGTCGTTTATTATTTAATTTTTGCTCGTATTATCTTATCATGGGTTGTAAGGAACCCTGGCAATAGGTACTATGCCATTTTAATACAATTAACTGAACCAATTCTTGGTCCTGTTAGAAATCTGTTATCTAAGACTGGAATCGGAAGATCAGGAATAGACCTTTCTCCAATGGTAGCCATATTGTTGTTAATATTCATTAGGAATATTCTTTTAGGAATACTTATTTAAGTGGAAAAAGAAAAAGAAGTTCTGAATAAAATTAAAGATAAGGTTAAAATTTGCAAAAAAAGAGGAATGATTACCTATACCGATTTTTTAAATCCTTTTCAATTTGATTTATGCAGTTCGTTTATTAAAGCAAATGAAGTGAATTTTTTTGGTTTTGGTGGTTATGAACAGGCTGAGAGGAAGATTATCGTTCTCTTGCCCTCTGATATGAATCAAGAGGATGTTGAGATACCCATTAAAGTCATTCATATCAAATCAAACTCAAAAACAACAAAACTTGAACATAGAGATGTTTTAGGAGCAGTGTTAGGGTTAGGGTTGAGCAGAGAGAAAATTGGGGATGTTATCCTTCAAAAAAACAGTGTGGATGTTATCGTTTATAAAGAAGTAGCAGAATTGATTCTCATGTATTTAGAAAAACTTGGGAAGGATATGGTTTCATGTGAGGAAATCGATTTTACCCAGCTTAGTATTATAAACCAACAATTCAAAACCATTCATGCAACAGTTGCTTCTTTGAGAGCAGATGTCATTATGAGTTGTGGATTTAATGAATCAAGAAGCAGTGCTTGTGGGTATATTAATAAAGGAAGTCTTAAAATTAATCACAAGGAAGTGGTAAACCCGTCATTCATGTTGAAAGAGGGAGATTTGATTTCCGTTAGAGGCAAGGGCCGAATGTTGTTGGAAAAAATAGAAGGAACAACGAAGAAGGGCAGACTTAAAATTGTGATCAAAAAAGTCATTTGAAAGGATGGATGTTTTGTGATTACACCTTTGGATATTCAAAATAAAGAATTCAAAAAAGGTATCAGAGGATATAAAGATGAAGAAGTAGATCGTTTTTTAGATTTGCTGACATTGGATTATGAAAAAGTTATTGAAGAGAATCATTCTATGAAAGAAAAGCTTAATGAAATGAATAAGTCACTTAAAAACTATAAGGAACAAGAGAACTCTATCCTTGAAGCTGTTGAAACAGCTAAACACTTAATGAGTGATATTTCTTTAAGTGCTGAAAAAAGAGCAGAATTATTGATTAGAAATGCTGAGCTGGATGCTGAACGAATTGTTAAAGAATCTAAAGCATCTACAGAGAAACTGTTTGAAGAATATGAAGAGGTAAAGAATAGAATTAATATTTTTACCACACGTTATAAGAATCTTTTAGAGTCGGAGCTGGATCGATTTAATGGTATTAGTACTGAATTGTTTGATGATACCTTATAATACTGTCCTCAGAACAACAGATGGGGTGAAGAAAGATGCATTTTGTAATCATTGCCGTAGTCATTCTTTTAGATCAGATTAGTAAATATTCAATTTGTGACAATATGAGCTTATATGAATCCATACCAGTAATAGAAAATGTATTTCATATTACACATGTACAGAATTTTGGGGCGGCCTTTAGCATACTTCAAAATCATAGAGGATTATTTATTGGCATAAGTAGTGTCGCTATTGTTATTATTTTTTATATTCTAATTAAATATAAAAAGAAGCTGCATAAGATGTATTTATATAGTTTAAGTCTCATTGCTGCAGGAGCCATGGGCAATCTAATGGATCGTATTCGGTTGGGCTATGTAACTGATTTTTTAGATTTCAGGATATGGCCTGTTTTTAATGTAGCGGATATTAGTATTGTATGCGGTACCATAATATTAGCCTACTATATTCTATGGATCGAGCCCAAGGAGAGAAAAGCAGATGATAAGGGATGAGTATTTTGAACACATATGAGCTTATAGTTACGGATCATGAAGAAGGCGAAAGACTTGATGTTGTCTTAGCTTCAAATATTGAAGATTTATCCAGGAGTTATATTCAGAAATTAATTGAGAAAAGCTCAATTGAAATAAATGGTTGCATTGAAAAATCTAAAAAGTATAAAGTTAAGGAACAAGATAGAATTGTTGTTCATATTCCAGAACCAGAGAGACTTGAAATTGATGGAGAGAACATCCCCTTAGAGATTGTCTATGAAGATGATGATCTAGTAGTCGTTAATAAGGCTAAAGGAATGGTAGTTCATCCTGCTGTAGGGAATTATACAGGGACTATGGTCAATGCATTGCTCTTTCACTGTAAAAACTTATCTACCATTAATGGCGTCATTAGACCCGGAATTGTTCATAGGATCGATAAAGATACTAGTGGACTTCTTGTTTCAGCTAAAAATGATAGAGCACATGCTTCATTGGGAGAACAATTTAAGGCACATTCAATTAAACGCATTTATAATGCTATTACTTACGGTAATATCAAAAATGACTCTGGGACGGTAGAGATGCCCATTGGCAGGCATCCAACCAATAGACTGAAAATGGCTGTCACAGATATGAACTCGAAAAAAGCCATTACACATTATAAAGTCATAGAAAGATATGGAAATTTCACCTTTATTGAGGCCAGACTTGAAACAGGAAGGACACACCAAATCAGGGTGCATATGGCCTATATTCATCATCCGTTACTTGGAGATAGGGTATATGGGCCCAAAAAGCCAAAGTATCATATAGAAGGACAGATATTACATGCAAGGGTTTTGGGGTTTATTCATCCTTCAACTGGGAACTATATGGAATTTGATAGTGATTTGCCTTATCATTTTAGAGAAGCCATGGGTAAAGTTAAAGCATAAAGGAAGAAGGTGGAAACTTGAAATTCAAGACCAAGATAATGGATGATCAATCAATAAAGCGTGTCATTACAAGAATCTCACATGAAATATTGGAAAAAAACAAGGGAACAGAGGACCTTGTTATAGTAGGGATAAAAACACGAGGTGTGCCTATTGCCAGAAGAATTGCTGCAAAGATAAAGGAATTCGAAAAAAAAGAGTTGCATGTGGGGATTCTGGATATAACTTTATATAGAGATGATTTGGAAAAAATTGACTACAACCCCATTGTAAACAATACGATTTTGAATACAGATATAAATGGGAAAGTGATTGTCTTAGTGGATGATGTTATTTACACAGGACGAACTGTAAGAGCCGCTATGGATGCCATCATTGACTATGGAAGACCAAGTTCTATACTGTTGGCAGTCCTAGTGGATAGAGGGCACAAAGAGCTACCAATAAGGCCTGATTTTGTGGGTAAAAATGTGCCGACTTCGAAAAATGAAGTCGTAGAAGTACATTTCGAAGAAACAGATGGGTTGGATGAAGTGATTATTAATGAGTTTGAATAGAATAAGAAAAGTGAAAGCAGTAGGGGCTGGCCTTGCGTCTGCCCGCAAAAGAAACAAGTAAACAGTAGGGGCTGGTCCCGTGCCTGCCCGTAAAAGGTAAAGATAAGTGTAAGCTTAAGTGTAAGTAAATAAGGAAGGCGGATGTCCCGCCTTTTTTATTTATTCGCTAATTTCTTTATTTCATCAACAAAGGTATAGATTTCATCTTCTGTGGTGTCAAAAGAGGTTACCCACCTGACGATATTATCACTTTCTTCCATGAGATAAAAATCATACATATCTTTTAGTGGTTGTATCCAGGGTTGAGGTATTTGGGCAAAAATCATATTGCCTTCTCCTTGATTCATTAAATGGATTTGTGGAAACTTCTTAACCTCAGACACCAAAAGAGCGGCCATTTTATTGGCTTGTTTTGCATTTTTCATCCATAAATCATCTTCAAGATAGGGAATAAATTGAGCGGATATGTAACGCATTTTAGATATCAAATGCATCCCTTGTTTTCTCATATATTTTAAATGTTTGCTTATATCAGAATTCATAGAGATAATCGCTTCGCCCATCATCATACCATTTTTTGTGCCACCAAAAGATAAAAAATCTACGCCAGTGTCTACAATCATTTCTTTGAAGCTTACATTTAATGCCACTGCTGCATTAGCAAGTCGGGCACCATCTACATGGAGCAATAAATCATGTTTATGAGCAAAATCTGCAATTTCTCTAATTTCTTCCAATGTATAAAGGGTGCCTAACTCCGTAAGCTGAGAAATAGACACTACTTTTGGCTGAGTTTGATGTTCATCTCCTATAGAGGAGAAAAAACTTTCGATATCTTGGGTTGTAATTTTACCGTTTCTATTTGGGACATATAGCAATTTACAGCTGCTGAACCTTTCAAAAGCGCTACATTCATCTACATTAATATGAGCAGTATCTGCACATATAACACCTTCGAAGGGTCTTAAGAAATTGCTGAGAGAAATTACATTGGCTGCTGTTCCTGTGCCAACAAAATATATATCAGCATTAGGTCCGAATGCATCCTTAAGCTTTACAATTGCCTTTTTTGTATAGGAATCATCACCATATGGATATTCATGCTCTTTGTTACACTCGCATATGGCATTTAAGATTCTTGGATGTACGCCAGAATTATTATCGCTTAAAAACATTTTCATATTATCTTAGTTCCTTTCTAATATCATTTTATTGCCTCAAGTTATTTAGTTAATTATATCAAAGATGATCATAATTTAACAGAGAACAGTCTCGTTCCAAAATGTTCTTTTTTGTTACCAGAGGGCTTTCACCCCAATTCAAAAGCTCACCACTGGTACCTTTAGGTGAGCTTCTCAAATTGCATTTATACTTGTCTGTTCTCATCTGACGCTTCTTTTATAGCCGCTTCTTTTATAATCTCATCTTTAGGGGTCTCCTCAGGTTCGATCCCAGGTAAGTCCTGATTTTCTTTTTGTAGTTTTTCAATTTTGCCTTCTAATTCTTTCACCTGATTTTTTAGTTCGCGGTTTTTAAGAGAAGTCTTTAATTTATTAAAGATGCCAAAAAATGTTGCGACAATGGCACCGATGGCTGCGGAACCTAAGATGACCACGGACTGACTTAAGTCCATTTGCCAGAAACCAAGTTGAATCGTAACCATAGCCGAATTTAAAACAGCAAAAAAAGCAATCAATACAGCAAAGACCAAAGACATTATAAACCATAATTGCATAATATCATTCCTTTCAATCGTTCTATAATCTATATGTTTTAATTATATACCCATTTATAAAGAACGGAAAGCAAATATTATTCAGTGCACAGGGCACAGGGAACAGGGGACAAAAGATAGATAAGAGATAAGAGTTAAGGAAGAGATTTTGCCAAAGGCAAAATCTCAACATTCATTGTTCATTATTCATTGTTCATTATTCATTTTCCATGTCATTTCACTGGGGCTTTCCTGATTAGAAGGAAACTTAGAGCACTGAATATTATGAAACCAATACTCATACTCAAGACAGCAATATAGGGATTGTAACCGTGTTTAAACCCCCATATAAGAGCAAAGAAATCGGTTATGACATATGAAATGGTCCCATTGGTGATGCGATTTAGGTAGCCCAAAACACTTAATAATATAAAAGGAGAAACTGAGACAACAATTTTTGTCAACGTATTACTTCTATAATATACCAATGCTACAAAATATCCAATAATGGCAAACAGCGACAGTGCAGAAAAGGACCAAATAAAGTTATCCATAATATTTGGGTTGGCTCCTACAAAACTAACTGTTCTGAGATATATCTGAGAAAACAATGAGTTGTAGACGCCAAAAATATTTGTAACACGGTTAATGATGATGTCAAAAGCAGCAATGAAGGCTGTTACAGGAAAAATGCTAAGTATGTGTCCCTGAAAATATCTCTTCCTCGTAATGTTATTGGCCTGCATAAAAATATAACTTTGCTTAAAAATAGAGATTCCTGATACAAAAATGAAAATAACAGAAGCAAAGTCAAGACCGCCTATAGATACATTTCCATGGTGTTGGGCCGTGGCTAAGGTTAGTAAAGTTGCTATGGCTATGATGATCAGGTAGTAAACCAGTAAGGCCGATTTCATTTCATTTATCTCATATTTTACAATCTTAATGGTGTTCATATATTCATCCTCCTTTATGAATTGGTAAGCTGAATAAACAGCTTTTGCAAATCCAGTTTTGTTATTTCAAGGTTGTGTTTATTCATGGTCTCTATCAAGGGGCGACTCCCAAGGATATAGGCGGATTTGAATCTGCCTATGGTATCTATACCAATAACTCTCTTATCTTGAATGAAAGAGTCGACATCTTCTGCCTTGCCTGAAAGGGTATATCCCGATGATAAGATGCTCTCTGTATGATCTGAAAGCATTAATTTTCCATTGTTGATAATAATCACTTCTTCAATTATATCGGCCACTTCTTCAATAAGATGGGTAGAGATAATAATTGTTTTTGGTTTTCCGCTGTAGTGATTAATGAGTTCTTTATAGAACATATCCCGATGGTTTGCATCAAGACCCAAAATAGGCTCATCAAAAAGTAAGATTTCTGCATTTGAGGATAGGGTCAGGATAATTTTTAGGATAGAGGCGTAACCGGTAGAAAGCTCTCGAAATTTCTTATTCTTTTTGAGTCCGAATTTATCAGATAGATGGCTGGCGTATTCCACATCAAAATCCCAATAGAATTCCTTTGTCCATTTGAAAAGATCCTTAACTTTCATTGTGGGAGGATAAAGGTTGAATTCAGACATATAATAGATTTTGGACAAAGCATTTTCATTTTCGAATACAGTTTCAGAATCAATGGTGATTTCGCCATTAGAGGGAAATAATTTGTTGGTTATTAAATTTAGCAAGGTGGTTTTTCCAGCGCCATTTCTACCTAAAAGACCGTATATTTTATTTCCTTCTATGTTAAGGGATAAGCTTTCCAGCGCTACAGTTTTTCCATAAAGTTTCGTTAAATCTTTAATTTCTATTTTGCTCATTATTGAGAACACTCCTTTCTAAGCATTATGATGATTTCTTCTTTAGTAATCTTTAGTTTTTTAGCTTCATTTAATAAAGTAATAATATAATTTTCATAAAAATCTTTCTTTCGTTTTTGAAAGATTTTTTCCTTCGCATCGGCACATACAAACATACCCACACCCCTTTTTTTATATAAAATACCTTCATCTACAAGGAGATTAATCCCTTTACCAGCAGTAGCTGGATTTATTTTAAAATTCATGGATATTTCAGTAGTGGAAGGGATTTGAGCATCTTCTTCAAATATTCCCTTTAAAATATCATCTTCTACGGTCTCTGCTAATTGAAGGTAGAGTGGCTTAGTAGTATCAAAATCAAGCAGCAAAGAATCACCTCCTAGGTTTTTAAGTTAAATGGTTAGTTACTTGTGTAATTAACTATATAACTACACAAAAGAATTGTCAATAGATCTATTATAAAAATATTTTTTAAACTTAGATGCATACTTATGACATTAAGTCACAAAGTTGAAGCATTGAAGAGTGTAGGTGTCGTGAATATTTTTAAAAGAATTTTTTGTACAAATAAAAAAACATGAATAATAAAATTGAGGTTTAAGAATAAGGATATAAAACTTCCTACTGATTTAACAGAGAAATGACATATGATTCAAAGCTATACAAGCAATAGTCGTTTCATTGAAGAATAGTCATATAGATGGAGAAAGAATTCAGAAGGTTTAGGAGAGAAAAGATAGGAAATAGAAAAGAATTTTAAAAAAAGCATTTGATAATTACAAAAAACCATGTATAATCAGTAAGAGTTATACTGATATTGAAAGTTGCACAGATGTGTGCAATTTTTCTTTTGAAATAAGTAAGGAGGCAACTATGCACATAAATTGTATAGTAAATAGATTATGATAACAGTTAATGGCTTGGGATTAAGATTCGGTGGTCAAAAATTATTTGAAGATGTGAATTTAAAATTTACTCCTGGCAATTGCTATGGGGTCATAGGCGCTAATGGAGCAGGCAAATCTACATTTCTAAAGATTTTATCAGGCGAAATAGAATCTACCGAAGGGAATGTTTCTATAACACCTGGGGAAAGAATGGCAGTCTTAAAGCAAAATCATTTTGAATTTGATGAGTTTAATGTATTAGACACAGTGATTATGGGACATAAAAGACTGTATGAAATCATGCAAGAAAAGGACGCTATTTACCTTAAAGAAGCGTTCACAGATGAAGATGGAATCAGAGCTGCTGATTTAGAGCAAGAGTTTGCTGAATTAGATGGATGGGATGCAGAGACAAATGCAGAAAAGTTGTTGGTGGGCTTAGGCATTGCCAAGGACTTACATTCAAAAAACATGGGAGAACTACTGGGAAGTGAAAAGGTAAAAGTGTTGTTGGCGCAATCCCTATTTGGGAATCCGGATATATTACTTCTTGATGAGCCTACGAACCATTTGGATTTTAGAGCCATTAATTGGGTGGAAGAATTTTTGCTCAATTATGAGAAGACTGTAATCGTGGTTTCTCATGACAGACATTTTTTAAACAAAGTCTGTACTCATATGGTGGATATTGATTACAGTAAAATCAAGATGGTAGTGGGTAATTATGATTTTTGGTATCAATCCAGTCAATTAATGCTAAAATTAATGAATGATAAAAATAAGAAGAATGAAGAAAAGATTAAAGAGCTCCAAGCATTTATTGCAAGGTTTAGTTCAAATGCATCTAAAGCAAAGCAAGCCACCTCGCGGAAGAAGCTACTGGATAAAATCACGGTGGAGGATATCCAACCCTCTTCACGTAAATATCCTTTTGTTGGTTTTACGCCAGATAGAGAAGCGGGAAAAGATATCTTGCAAGTGGAGGGAATCAGTAAAACCATCAAAGGCATTAAGGTTTTAGATAACATTTCTTTTACCGTCAATAAAGGGGATAAAATTGTATTCTTAGGAAAAGAAGAAATTGCCAGAACCACATTGTTTAAGATATTAACAGGAGAATTAGAACCGGATCAAGGCAGCTACAAATGGGGTGTAACCACATCCGTTTCCTACTTCCCAAAAGATAACGAAGCTTATTTTAAGCATATGGACCTAAATTTAATCGATTGGCTTCGTCAGTTTTCAGAAGAAAAATCTGAAATATATATCCGAGGATTTTTGGGAAAGATGCTGTTTTCAGGAGAAGAGGCTTTGAAAAAAGCCAGTGTCCTTTCTGGTGGAGAGAAGGTGCGTTGTATGCTTTCCAGACTCATGTTGTCAGGTGCCAATGTTTTGGTTTTGGATGAACCCACCAATCATCTTGACTTAGAGTCTATTCAATCTGTGAACAATGGATTGACAGCATATAAAGGAACTCTTTTATTTGCATCCCACGATCATAGCTTCATAGAAACCATTGCCAACAGAGTCATTGAGATTACCCCTACGGGCATTTTTGATAGAGTCATGGACTTTGATGAATTCTTGGAAAGTGAAGAAATTCAAGAGATGATTGAGAAGATGTATCCTGTTTAAAAATTAAGAATTAACTGAAAAACTCTAGCCAATCAAGCAGTCTCAACGACGAAATTACAATTTCCGCAGTCTCGATTACGAAATCGGAGATTTCCACAGTCTCGAAGACGAAATCAGAGATTTTTATCTCGTTATGAATGGCAACTCTTGCTAATGGGAGATTAGAGAGTTCCACTTATCTCGTTGCGAATGGCAACTCTGTTCAATCCAAGATTGGAGAGTTCCACTTGTTTCGTTGGACCTGCGACGTAATCGAAGATTACTGCTAGGGCTTCAACATTGGAGAGTTTCAGTATAGGACCTACATCAGAATCAAAGAATTCTGTGTTAGGTCTCTAAGAATTAAGGTGGATTTTGCTTCAAAAACAAGAAGCAAAATCTGTTTTTTTTTGTCTTTGCGAGGGGAGCGAGGCAATCTCATTATGAGTTGACTGTTGCTTATAACTTGAAAAATGCATTATAATAAAAAGAATATAAGAATTTTATGAAAAGGAAGAATAATAAAATCAGAAGAAGTGAAATGAAGAGAAGGAAAAGCGTGACGATATGTACAAAGTTATTAAATGTAAAGAATATATCAAATACAAGGATGGGCTTATTTTGCAGCAAAGAGCCTTTGATAAGGTTATTGATGGGATATATGATGGGGTATTGATCCTATTAGAACATGCGCCTGTTTTTACAATTGGAACCAATGGTGGCCTTGAAAATTTCTTAATATCTGAAGAAGGATTGGCAGCTAAAGGTGTGGATGTTGTTGAAACGAAACGAGGCGGGAATGTCACTTTTCATGGCCCTGGACAGATTGTGGCATATCCTATTTTTTCTTTGGAGAAACTTAAGAAGGATGCTCATTGGTATATGGATTGCCTTGAGGAGGTCGTTATAAAAACACTCTCCCAATACGGCGTTCATGGGTCTAAAAAGCCAGAATATAGAGGGGTTTGGGTTGGAAATTGTAAAATATCTGCAGTAGGGGTATATCTTAAGAAGTGGACTACATTTCATGGATTATCCTTAAACATTGATATAGATAAGGAATATTTCAATATGATTAATCCTTGTGGCATTACGGAATTTGGCGTGTCCAATCTTTTAGATTATGTAGAGTCTATTGAAATGGAAAAGGTTAAGGAACAGTTGGTAAGAGATTTTCAAAAGGTATTTGAAATAGAATTAGAAAATGCAGATAAAAGCATTTTGGAATAGGATGTGAATTTATGGAAGAATTGAAAAGACCCCATTGGATAAAAAAACGTGTAAGTGAGATTGCAAATATTGAAGAAACAGAGAAACTGTTAAGGAGTTTGGGGCTTCACACGGTTTGTGAAGGGGCTGAATGCCCTAATATCGCAGAATGCTTTGGTAATAAAACAGCAACATTTATGATTTTGGGAGGCGTTTGCACCCGTCAGTGTAGATTTTGTGCCGTTACCAAAGGTGCACCTGAGAAAATTGATGGGCAAGAACCGGCCAATATTGGAAAAGCAAGCAAAGAAATGAATTTGAAACACATTGTCGTCACATCTGTAACAAGAGATGATATGCCCGATGGCGGTGCAGAGCACTTTGCTAAAACAGTGAAAGAAATAAGAAAACATAATCCCCAATCCACAATAGAACTATTGATTCCTGATTTGCAGGGAGATTGGGATGACCTAAAAACCATCGTTAACTCAAAACCAGATGTTTTAAATCATAATTTAGAAACCGTCCCTTCTTTATATAAAGAAGTAAGACCTCAAGCCAATTATAACCTTTCTTTGGAATTATTAAAGAAAGTAAAAGATTTTAATCCTTCTATCTATTCTAAATCTGGTATCATGTTGGGATTAGGGGAGAAGGAGGCTGAAGTCTATCAAGTGATGGATGACCTAAGAGAAGTAGAGTGTGACATCCTAACCATGGGCCAGTATCTAAGGCCTACAAAAGAGCATATTTCAATAAAAGAATATATTCATCCAGACAAATTCGAAGAATACAAAAAAGTTGCGTTACAAAAAGGTTTCAAATACGTCGCTTCGGGACCTTTAATCAGGAGCTCCTATAATGCAGGACTGGCTATGGATGAGATGGAGTAGTAAAATCTTCTTTTTTGGTCAACCATCCACTCACTTTAGTTTGCAGAGAAACATATAACTAATTAGGGGTGGAAGATTCAATGAAATTTAATGTTGCTTTTAAACATATATGGTGGGGCATTTTACTTTTTGGCTGTTTATTATTACTGGGTCAAAGATTCCATATAATTCAGAAAGGACCATTAAGCGATTATGATGTTGTGGTCGTCGGGTTACTAGTTTTAATAGCTCTAATGCCATTCTTTTCTGAACTTTCCTTTTTGGGATTTTCAATAAAGAAAGATATGACAGAGTTTAAAAGAGAAGTAAAGGATGATATTCTTGATCTTAAATATGAAGTCACTAATGTAATGAATAACAACGCTAATGCAAATATTAATTTTGATCTAAATGTTCCAATACCCGATGAAGAATTAAGTACCCTCGAAGAAGAATATAAAGCAATACTAAATCAATCATTACCTGAGTCAGATGCAAGAAATTCTTTTAATTTTGATGTTCCTAGAGAAACAAGCTTATTTTTTGAAGCACGATATTCTATAGAACAAGAATTAAGGCGCCTATGGAACAATCATTTTAATGAGGATAATTTCACAAGTTATACCATTAATAAAATAATACAGAAACTTGCCCAAAATAAAATTGTACCCAATAATCTTGCCCAAATCATAAAAGAGGTTTACTCTATTTGCACGCCTGCCATTTGCGGGGAAAAACCCAGCAAAAATCAGTTTGCTTTTATTAAGGAGGTTGTACCTGGGTTATTGGCTGTTTTGAAAGAAGTTGATTAACTGCAAAATAGTTTTCGGTATTCCAGTTATTGACGTTGTTAATAAGTGCTTAGCAAAAAAGGTTGAATAAATAGCCAAAATCGAGATAGTATGTAGTAGAAAAGAAATATGAAATAGAGTTACACTTCATAAATGTTTTTCGGGAGGTAATTATGATAAAAAGACCTGTAACAATTTCAATAGTTGGATGGTATTTGCTGGTAACAAATATGTTGGCATTATTAATCTTACCTTTAATTACATCCGTTTCCGGCCCGAGTATTAAAGCAGAATTAGAGGGAAAAGGGTGGGTTTACTTTGCTTTGTACATCGCTCTTGTTAATATTCCAGGAATCATTTCCGGAATATTAATCATGAAAGGTAGAAATTGGGGGCGATTTTTGTATCTTATAATTATTCCTATTAATATTATTCTTAACGGTATATACGATGGGTTTGAACCAACAATTCTAAAGAGCGTTATTCATGTGGTTTTTATTATACTAGTCTTCTTGCCTCGAAATAGAGGTTTCTTTAGCAGCAAAAACAGCCAAGAACAAAAAAATGCAGGAGATACTCAAGACAGTTTAGATCATGACCACAGGGTAAGTATCAAATATGGATCTAAACTGAAGCGGGTTGGCAGTGTTACATTATTCGTAAGCGGTATACTAATGATTTCTCTTCTATACACAGCAATTCCCAAAATGCTTGAAAAAGTGGATAACCCACCTCCCATTCTTATCATGGTAATGCTCATTCTCTTCGTTAGTATCGCCTTTTGTATAATTCCCTCTATATTCTTGTGGGGAAAAAGTGATTGGAAGAAGCTAACATCTACTGGTTTTTTTGTAGCAGGAGGATTGCATCTATTACAAGGGAGTATTAATTTTTCAAAGGTTTCTCCTCTATTAAGCATTTCAGATAATGAGTTTGTTAATAAGATAAAGGCAACAATATATTCAGATATTATTTTAGGCTGCATATATGTTAGCATAGGCGCTTTACTATTTATTATAGTTAAAAAGTTGGGAAAGGAAAATGAGAAAAACACAGAATGACGCCTGACAGGCTTTCTCAGTTAATAACAGTAAAATAATCATCTTCCTGAAGCATAAAATGACCGGAACTGTAGGGGTTTCCATCTGTAGAGATAAAGACCTTTTCAACCTGATAATAGTTTCCTAATGTGTTTACAATACTTTGAATCATTAAACTTTCCATTAATGAACCTGCATTCATTTCTGTAATCAATTCTTCGGAAAAGTCTGCTTTAACTAATTGATTGCTGTAGTCCAGTAAAATACTGTTTATTTTAGTATTTTCACTAATAGGAGGGGTTAAATCATTCTCCGGAATATTTTTAAATTGAGATTCAAAGATACTTTTTACATCATCATTGGTATGAAAAGCAATTTGTTCATCAAAAAAAACTAATTGTTCACTTTTTAAATCAGGATAATAAAACCTAATAGTCAATGGAAGAGCAGTATCTCTCTCTATTTTTTCAAGTGTGGTTGTTACTTTAAAGTCTTCTGAGTTAAAAACGGAAAATACATGACCCATATCTAAAACATAATAATCTATCATATTTGTTTTATCATCTATTTCTGTTGTTACTTCTAGAGCTTCGTAGGTTCCTAAAGGAGTCTCAATCTCTGTATCTGTGCTGGTAATACTTCTTTGCCTGCCGTCTGGCAAAGTCCAAGTAGTGCCTGTTACAAGAGGCTCTTTCAAAATTACTTCTTTGTACTCTTCTTGGATAGCAGTTAAATCTTCCATATAATAAAATTCTTCTCTCGAAGCAACCACCCTCAACTCACCATCTTTTAATTCCAGTACTTTTGCAAGAGTAGTTCCACCTGTTATGTTTCTCGTCTGAGCTCGATCCCCCCTGATAAAGTCAAAGAAAATATCACTTTCAGCATATTCATTTCCTTCACCAGCATAGGAAAGAAGCGTATTCTCTAAAAAGGGATAATAATCTTCTATTCCAACTGTTACCGGAGGCTTATCATTATTTTCAGGCGGAGGCGTTCTTCCGCAGGAAGTGATTAATAATAAGGAAAGTACAAGCAATAATATTTTTTTCATTGTATGACACCTCTAATCATAAATAAGATACTTATTTATATATTACCCAATTTTTATAAAAAAATCTTTTGCATTAAAATCCTTTTCCATCGCAACCTCGAATAAATTAACAAATTATATCAACTCTTAGAAGAATTATAGGACTGCATCAATAAAACTGAATACCCTGTTGGAATAAAACGGATTATCATACGCATTATTACATAGAATGATAACCGTATTTTTATTCCCTATGTCCCGATATATACCTGTTTCAAAGCCAAAGGCCCATCCTGTATGCCTTACAATATGCCTTGAATCTGATTTATCAACCCAAAACCCGTATCCGTAACCACCTTGATTTGAAACAAATGCTTTGTTCAAGTTTTCCTGCTTTATAAGCTTTTCTGTATATAATGCCTGATCCCATATGAATAAATCTTCTATTGTTGATTGGAGCCCGCCTGCAGAATATGCTACTGATTTATCAACATAATCTGCTTCCTCACACATGTCCTCTATGTGTGAGTTCTTGCCGTTTATATATTTGTAACCGGTTGCTTTATTCTCAAAATTATCATTATGATCTATGGAAGTATTCTTCATGCCAAGAGGGACCAAGATATCTGGGCTTGGGGAGAGCCAGCGCCATGCATGGATTCTGTTCTGTAACCAACTGCGCCAGTTCCCAAAGTTAAGTTTTCAATGAGTCTCATGATTCTCATTCTATACTCTGTTGGGACGGAAGAGACGCCACGGAGATATTTTTCTATATAATGTCCGATTTCAGGGCTTCTATAGTCTTTTTCGGAGGGTTGGGTTACCATGATGCCCCCTGCAATATCTTCGGCTAAGCGTGCAATTTCGTAAGGAAACCGTGTCACATTTTGCTTGCAAACATTTGCCAACATCATGTCAATTAAATAAGCGCCTGAATCAGTGGGAAATCCTTCATAAGAGCAGGCAAGAGCAGATGAATAGATGGTTTCATTTAAATGAGTCATTTCAATCAATTTATCTTTAATATGGGAAGCTTTTGAAACGCCATTATACTCTGCTGCCAATGCAGATGCTCCAATTAGAACATCCCCAACACCTACTTTACAGGCATAACTGGGTCTATGGTGTCCTGCAAATCTTTCAACTAACATTCCAACAAACTCTGTTTCTCCATCTAAAAAAATTCTTTCGTTAGGTACAAAAACATTATCAAAGACCACAAGAGCTTCATGACCACCGTAGGTGCTATTACCTACGTCCATATCTGAATCTTCAAGCTTTCGAGTATCACAAGATTGGCGTCCGTAAATAATAACAATACCTTCAGTATCTGTAGGGACTGAAAAGCTAATAGCATAATCCTTGTCTTCTGGTTCCATGGATATGGTTGGCATGACTAAAATCTCATGAGAATTTACAACTCCGGTTTGATGAGCCTTGCACCCTCTTACGACAATGCCATCTGTGCGTCTTTCTACAACTCTTAAATACATGTCGGGGTCTTCTTGCTGGCTCGGAGATAGAGCGCGGTTCCCCTTAGTATCTGTCAAGGCGCCATCTGTAACGAGATCTTCTTCTTGAACATATTCTAAAAATTTTAATAGGCGTTGGTGGTATTTTGTATCATATTTTTGGTCAATTTCGAAAGAAGTGCTATAGACTGCATTTAACGCATCTTGGCCGACGCATCTTTGAAAGCAACAAGCACTTTTTTGGCCTAAGAGACGTTGTCTTTTTACCTTTTTAACTAAGTCTTCTGTATTTTGAAAGATATGATTATAGCGGTTAATTCTTTTAGAAGTCACGTGAGAAATTGCTGTTGTTAAATCCATGTGTTCGGGATCTAAAGCTAAATCGTAAGTGAGGGCAACGGCATTCATAGAAGGCCGTATCATAGGATGGTCTACTGGATTATCAATTTTTTCTCCAAACATATAGATCAATAGGTTATGTTTTCTTAAGGAATCAATGTATTCTTTTCCAGTCTTTAGAGCCATGTGAAATCCTCCTCGTTTTTTTACTCATATAATATATACACTTAATATAAGCATTTGAATCATCGGATTTATATTAACCTCTCACTAAAGTCTATATTTTCACATCAAAAAAACAAACTCTCTTACCTTTATCGGTTTTTTTCTAATACTTGGATTTGATTATAAAGCATCTTATTGATTGGAACTTGAATTCCGTATTTTTCCCCTAATTTTATGACACTTCCTGCAAAAATTTCGACCTCAGTTTTTCTTCTCGCTTCCATGTCTTGAAGCATGGAGGTTTTTCCCTGAGGTGAGAGCTTGTGCAATGTAGTCATTATTCTATCAAGATCTTGAGAAGTTAGGTTGACACCAGCCATTTTTGATAGTGTGATGACTTCTTCTGATGCCATTAGAACCAGTTCCATGGCTTCCTGGGAGGTTTGAAAAACACCATAAGGTGCGCCTAGAACCGTGGAAACCTGATTGATTCCCACATTGAGCATAAACTTCCACCACTGTTCTCTTACTATATTTTCAGGAATTTCATAGGGAATCTGTGATCTTTCAAACAACTCCTTTACTGCAAGAACTTCAGATGAGTTATTATTGATTGGGTCACCCAATACAATTTTACCTATATGTGTATAGGTTACTTGTGTTTCATTTCGTATGGCATCCTGACCAACACAAAAAGCATAAAGGATTTTATTTTCAGTAAACTCTTTCTCCAAGATTTGCTCGCTTTCAATACCATTTAGTAAAGACATCAAAATCGTATGTTTCCCTACATAATTCTTTAAATCTTTTATTGCTCCTTTAAGTTGATGTTGTTTTACAGAAATAATCATTAAATCAGCTGGTGCACCACTTTGCTCAGGAGTGATATAAGTAAAGTCATAACCCTTTTTATTTATACTGACAGGGTTTTTTGTATATCTTTTGATACGTGCTTCATCAGCAATTACTTTCAATATCTTCGGATTCATATCATGAATCTTGCTGGCAAAAATACTGCCAATAGCTCCAATCCCTGAAAAATATACATTTTTTATAGGATTCATTAAATCACTCCCTAAAGAAAAAATAGTTATCTGAATTGTGTCCCTTAAGTGTAATATTTATTTGAAATATTTTATCAGTTATATGTCCAAAGTGCAACGTAACCTTTGGAAAACACTGGATGACAAAATTTCAATTTACATTAGAATATAAAAGTAGTATGCAGTATAATGATGAAAACAAATGAGATTTTAAAGAAGGATGTGTTGAAAATGAATGAGAAGAATAATGCGGTTATCGTTTATTTCTCAAAGGATGGAAATACAAGGAAAGGGGCTAAGATTTTAGGGGAACGATTAGATGCCAAGTTGATTGAACTTAAAGAGGCGAAAAAAGGGAATGTACTACAAGCAGTTTTTAAGAAAGTTCATCGCTAATGAATGAACCATGGAACGAAACAGAAGAAAAGAATGTCTATTTAATGTTCCGATTTGGGCGAGCAATGGTGCACCCGCAATGAATGCATTTTTGGAAAAAGCTGATTTTACTGACAAAGGGGTTACAATTATTACTTTTCAACAATTTGTAGATATAAAAAATAGCCCAAAGGTGCATAAACATATTGGTAATATTGCAAGGAATTAAAATGGGACCATTCATCAATGCTATGCTTTAATTGGCGGTAAAATGGGACATTTTGCAGGTGAGGAAAGTATTAGAGAACAAATAGATAAGATCATCCTTTGAATTATTGTATAAAAATGTCCTGGAAAAATTGTATACTATGTTGAGCAGGACGACACAATGGACACCTAAAAATTTTGCTATAATATAACACTGTTGGTTCGGGTTCAATGAATGAGCCCCTACAGAAGGCATGGGAAAATATGATAAAAACAAAAAGACTCATTATCTTGATAAGCTGTATATTTATTCTCTCGTCTTGCACATCCAATCCAACTAGGCAAAATCAAGATGAAGAGAAAACTGAATTAGAATTTGATGTGAACCATAATGATGAATTGATTGATGAGAAAGGAAACACCCTCCAAGAAAGAATAAAAGTGCCAGAGGGCTTTGAGAGGATAGAGGTTAACCAGAATTCATATGAGGCCTACCTGCGGAATTTATCATTAAAGCCTCATGGTTCCAAGGTAAAGCTTTACAATGGTGAAGGTAAAAATCTAGATGTCTATGTTGCAGTAATAGACATAGATGTAGGAGATAGAGATTTGCAACAATGTGCCGATGCAGTCATAAGGTTAAGAGCTGAGTATTTATATCGGCAGGGTTTATATGACCAAATTCATTTTAATTTTACAAATGGCTTTACAGCTTATTATTCTAAATGGATGCAAGGAAATAGAATAGCTGTGAAAGGTAATGATGCCTATTGGTATAAAGCAACTGGGTATTCTAATGAATACAGCAGCTTCAGAAAATATCTGGATATGGTTTTTGCCTATGCAGGAACCCTTTCTCTTTCAGAGGAATTGGAAAATATCCCTGTTGAAGATATGAAAATTGGAGATGTTTTTTTGAAAGGTGGTAGCCCAGGGCATGCCGTTATCATTGTTGACATGGCAGAGAATATATCAACAGGGGAGAAGCTTTTTATGATGGCGCAAAGTAATATGCCAGCGCAAGACATCCATATCTTCAAGAATCTTACAGATAAAGGATTGAGTCCATGGTATTCGGTAAATTTCCAAGGAACCCTTATTACCCCCGAATGGGATTTCAAAAAAGATCAGTTGGTGCGATTTAATGAATCCTTTTAAGAAGAAAAATTGGTAGAATGATAATAAGTTGCCAAATTATGTAAAATGTGATAATCTATAATAGATTTGCGGCTTAAGTTAAATAAATTATTTCTTGTTTTATGATATGCATAAAAATCATTGCATATATATTAATGACCTAAGGTATAAAACGAGGTATATTTATGAAATTCAATACGATAGAAAAAGAATGTAGCAATTGTTCATGTGTCGTAGCAGATATGCCAGGAAAATTTGCACATTTAGGATTTAGAGCATTTTACGTAGTTATAGCATATTTTGTATTAGGGTATTTTAGAAATGATGGATTTTTTACTTCTATGTTTTTATTTGCTCTTCCATTAGGCTTAGATTACTTAAGCTTTACTCCGAGAACAAAGATAAGAAGAATAATCCGAAATATAGCTTTAATTCTAAATGTTTTTTGGATTATTATTGGAATCTTAGGTTTGATGGGAATAATATATATTATAAAAGAAGAAAATGGTAATATATTTATATCATTAGCAGATGCTTATTTAGTTGGTACTCAAATAAGGTTGCAATTGAGCACCTTGTTTATCGCTATGATTTCCAGTGTTGTATTTGCTATTATGGATGTATTTGTATATCAGTACCCGGCAGAAAAGGTTTTTATCACTTAGAAAGGATGGAAAAAATGAGCCGCTTAAACATAATATTACTATTTGCTATTTATTTAAGTATTGTAATAGGGATCTTTGTTAAGATTAGGTGCATTTACAATAGAAATATTAAACTTAGCAATTTAATAATCGTACCTCTAATCGTATTTTTTGCGAATATTATGGTTGCATTTAATATAACTCAAAAACAGAAAACGGCTAAATCATTTATTAAATCAATCTGCATTGGATTTAGATATTTTCCTGTGTTAGTTTCAGCCGGAGCCTATCAATTATCATATAATAAGAGATATAAGCCTAAAAATAAAAGTATAAAGCGTGTATTCGACTGTTCTAAAAAGGAAATTATTTCTTTGAATTGCTGTTAAGCAATCAAAAATTCAAGCTGTATATTTTGTATGCAGCTTTTCCTACTTTTTGCCAAAAGGTCCCTTAGTTTTTCGTCGACGTTTAGAACGGGGCTTGCCCGAATTATTGAGTTTGAGTTTTTGATCAGTCGTGTCAGAATCTTCAGATACTGTGATTCGATTGATTTTCATTTCAATAAATACTTCGATGGCTTCAAGTCTTTTCTCATCCTTAGATGTTAAAATTGTATAAGCGACACCACCCTGTCCTGCGCGCCCTGTTCTACCTATTCTATGGACATAGCTTTCGGGCTCGTCGGGGAGATTGTAGTTAAATACATGAGTAACGCCCTCCACATCAAGTCCTCTTGCGGCCACATCCGTTGCAACCAAGAACTTGATTTTATTGTTTCTGAAGGCAGTCATAACAAACTCTCGCTTGGCTTGCGTTAAGGCGCCATGAAGTTCTTCTACGTTAAAACCAGATGCGAGCATTAGTTCATAGAGGGTATGTGTACCCATTCGGCTTCTGCAGAAAATAATCGCTTTATTGGGATAGTTTTGTTTCAGGACCTTAAGGAAATCATCGTATTTTCTCCTATTAGATGTTTCAACAACAAATTGAGTGATGTTTGTTAGGGTAACCTGTTCTTTTGGTGCTCTTACATGTTGGGGGTCAATTAAATGCTTTTTTGAAAACGTGTTCACTACATGACTTATGGTTGCGGAAAAGCATAGAGTTTGTCTGCTTCTTGGCAATTGACTCAATATATCATCTACTTCTACTTTGAAGCCAATATGAAACATTTGGTCTGCTTCATCCACTACCAGTGTTTTTAGTTCATTAAAGTTAATAGTACCGCGTTTTAAATGATCCAAAATTCGCCCAGGTGTGCCAATGACCAGTTGGATGCTTCCTTTGAGTTTGTGAAGTTGTGCGTTGACATCTTGTCCTCCATATACTGAAAGAATATTAATAGGGATTATTTCACTGAGCTCATTGGCTACATGAGTGATCTGGATGGCAAGTTCGCGAGTCGGGGTGATAACAAGACCTTGAATATGATTGTTTTCAATATCGATGTTTTGAAACAAGGGAAGCAAGAAAGCAAGTGTTTTGCCTGTTCCGGTCTGTGCTTCTGCAATTAAATCCTCTCCCGCAAGAACTAAAGGAATACTCAAGGATTGAATGGGTGTAGGGGTGAATATGTCTTGGTTTTCTAAAGCGTATACCAGATCGCTATTAATGCCTAATTTATAAAATGACATGATTTTTTTCCTCTCGTTTATGTTGATTTTATTATTATATCTCAGAATTCTACCTTTACCCAAACATTAAATCATAATAAAACAATTTTTTTTATATTTAAGAGAAGGTAAGTGTGTGGATTATGATATTATGTAGTGTGAAAATAATGGAAAGGGTTGAATATTTAATGAAAAATAAAGATTTCTTTTGTATGCGAAATGTCATTATATCTTTTTTGCTTTTTATGTTCATGTATTATTTAATAAACAATTCTTCATTTGGATTGTCCAAACTTTTGGAGATTACAGGTGGACAAAGTATTTTGGATATGGAGATGATGAAAGGGTACTCGGTGGATAGGGCTTATGAGATTTTCGAGGCTCTTGGCGAAACCGGTAGAGCTTTTAATTTGAAATATATTATTCCTCTTGATTTTCCCTTTCCTTTAACTTATGGCTTATTTTACTTCATGACAATCACATTTCTTGTAAAAAAACAATTCGAAAAGATGAAAAAGCCATGGATGTTTGGGCTTGTAGGTTTGTTGCCAGCTCTTTTTGATTGGTTAGAGAACATAATGGTTATTCAGCTTTTGCTAAATTATCCAGAGCGCCTTGAAGGAATTGTTAAAATGGCGAGTTTATTTACTCAGTTTAAAAGCTTTTTCATCATGGGTAGCATGATTCTCATTATTATGGGTTTGTTGGGCATGGTTTATAAAAAATATTTCTTGAAAAGCATCAGTTGACTAAATAATCTGAAGTTGTTTTAAATAAATAATTATAATTTTTTTAGTATCGTGTAAAATAAATCTATAATTCGTATTGGGGAGATAAAATAATGGATGGAAGCAAACGTAATAATATAAAAAAAGGCACTCGAGTTCAGATTGTACTAAAGCAGGATCAATTATCTGGGAAGTTGACAGAGGGCGAAGTTGAAACAATCCTTACAAATGCTTTAATACACCCGCATGGGATAAAGGTTCGTCTTGTGGGTGGCATGGTGGGTCGAGTGAAACAAATCCTTTCTTAACCTTTGGCAAATTTTTTTTTTATTTTTATGAATCATAATTTGACAGATTGGAAAAAATACTATATAATTAGAAACTGCTTAGATGAATAGTAATATGAAGTAACATGAACATTTTATTAGTGATGAATTTATACGTTGTATAACTGAATTTATAAATGAAATTGTTATATTATTGCAAAAGTTTAAGAAATAAAATTTTGGAGGTACACATCATATGAATGGTACAGTAAAATGGTTTAATGCGGACAAAGGATTTGGTTTTATTACAGGAGAAGATGG
>JADQBM010000026.1 GCA_016278615.1 Clostridia bacterium
ATATCACCTTAATGATTCAAGCCTATCAGAAGGAAATGCCTTTAACCGATAAAGAGTTATGGGTTCTTCCTGAGATGATTGGATTTTGTTTGTTAGAGAGTATTATAGAGGTAGCAGAAGAAATCGTAAGTATTATAAAGATTAAGTCTAAAGCGGATGTATTTGTAAAAGAAAAACTGGAGATGAAACTGGGTGTGGTGGACATTAATCCCCTTCTTTGTGAAATTGATGTGGATTGCAGAACAAATTTCTCTTTTCATGCTCACGTCATATATCTTTTAAAAAATATGGCTATTGAAGAAGCCTCTATACTAAGGTATGCAAACTATCACTATCAATCAAAAACAAATCATAAGCACATCAAGCCTTCTAAGATTTTCTTAGAGGAAGGGAAACTGGAGTCCTCTATGGAGTCCAATATACGCGCCCTTATCGTCAGTCTGAGAGAAATCAATGAAGTCGATGAAGAAAAGTTTTTTGAAGCATTTTCACACCTTGAGCACATCCTATCAATGGATCCAAGCGGCGTATATGCAAAGATGGATTCCGAAAGTAGGGGCATGTATCGAGGTGTCATAATAAAACTCTCGCTAAAGCATCATATTGAAGAAGGCAGAATTGCACAGGACTGTTTAGAACTTGCCAAAGTAGGAAGAGCGGGTCTGACTTGTTCCCATCATGTTGGCACCTACCTTTTAGGAAAGGGATACCCGCTTCTTAAAGCAAAAGTACTAAAGAAAAAACCGCCAGAAAATTTAGAAAAAACGCAGAATCTAAAAGGGATCAGCTATTTCTTAACGGCATTTTTGCTTTTATTAGGCACGTGCTCTTTAATCGTTTTTATGATGAAGCATTATGGTGGCGTTAGTGCGTTGCATCAATTTGTAATGGTTTTAGTTGCTGGATTACCACTATTTATAGGAATTGCTTTGGAAATTACAAATCATATCTTTACAAGGCAATTGGCTATAAGAAAGATTCCTGCTTTAAATTTTTTAAAAAAGATACCAGATAGCGCCAGGACATTTCTGGTGATGCCAGTACTTATTTCTTCGAAGGTGCAATGTTTGGAGTATCTTGACAGACTGGAAAAGCATTATTTAGCCAATCGACAAGATAATCTCTTCTTTGGACTTCTGATAGATTTTGAGGATGCACCTAATAAAATTATGCCTAAGGATAAGATTCTTGAGAAGGCTCTAATAAAACGTATCCAAGAATTAAACGCGATTTATCCATTTAAACATCAAAGGTTCGCTTTGTTTATTAGAGATCGAAAGTGGAATCAGTCAGAAAATTGCTATATGGGATGGGAAAGAAAAAGAGGAAAGTTGGAGGAATTTAACAACCTTTTAAATGGCACTGAGAAAGAGGACACAAGCTTTGCCACCCTATTTTGCCAGGATGAATTATTAAAAACCATTAAATATGTTATTACTTTAGATGCAGATTCCAATCTCATTAGGGATAATGCGTCTAAACTTGTGGGATTGATTGATCATCCCCTGAACCAGCCAGTGATAGACCCTGTTAGCAAACAAGTGAAAGAGGGCTATGCCATTATTCAGCCTTCTATTAGAAATCATATTATAGATAAAAAAAGTAGTCGATTTCCTGAAATTTTTGGAGGGCAATCGGGGTTAGCGCACTACGCATCCATTATTTCTGATATCTATCAAGACATATTTAATGAGGGGGTTTATACGGGCAAGGGCATTTATCACGTAGAAGCCTTTCATTTAATTCTTCATAATACCATTCCAGAAAATAGTGTGCTTAGCCATGACCTTCTAGAGAGTTGTTATGTTAGAACGGCTTTTTCTAGCGCTGTGAAAATAATGGATACATTTCCAAGTAGCGTGCTTTCCTATGTAAAAAGAGAACACAGATGGATTAGAGGCGATTGGCAACTGTTGCCCTGGTTACTAAGAAGAAAAACTCCAAATGGAATCGTCTTGAATAAATTATCTAAATGGAAAATATTTGACAACTTAAGACGCAGCCTTGTGACTTTATCTAAAACCCTTTTCATCATCTTAAATTTAGCCATCATGCCAAAAATATTCTATTTGTGGTTGCCCCTGGTTTTCTTTTCTGATGTCCTAAACTTTTCTTCCTTATTATATGGGATTATCGTACAAAAGATTAAGAAACCAATGTTTACGCTGGTCCATAAGAGCTTATTGAAAGAAATGAAATTAATGATTGAAAGAGCCTTTATGGAGATGGTGCTTACCCCATATAGAGCACAGATTGCCATAGATGCTATCATAAGAACGGTTTATAGGTTGATCCTAAGTGAAAAAAACTTGCTAAAATGGAATACATCTGAGACAGAAGATTCTATTGTTAATTCAAGAAAAGGATATTTCCTAAATATGTGGAGCGCTTTTATTGTTGCCCTTGTATTGTTAGGGTTATTAGTGGTGAAGACGGTTCACCCAGTAGGAATCGCAATCTATAGCTTTTTAGCGTTAGCATGGGGCCTGTCCTTTTGGTTTGCGTATAATATTAGTCAACCAAGAAAGGAAAGCTCTAAAAAAAATAGTTTAAAGGATCGGGAACACCTGCTTGAAACTGCTCGAAGAACCTGGTGGTTTTTCAAAGATTTTTCAACAGAGCAGAATCATTTTTTGTGTCCAGATAATTACCAGATGACGCATACAGAAAAGGTATCAGATAAAACATCACCTACAAATATTGGATTTCAACTCCTGGCAACCCTTTCGGCAAGAGACTTTGGATTCGAATCCTTAAGTGCAATGCTGAATTCTGTAGAAAGAATATTGGGGGTCATTGCTATAATGCCAAAATGGAAAGGTCATCTTTTTAATTGGTACAATATTAGAACCCTTGAAGTTCTCAACCCTGATTATATATCTACCGTAGACAGTGGAAACTTCTTTGGACATCTAATAGCCCTTAAAAATGGTGTTTTAGAACAAAAAGATATACCTATCATTTCGACACGTCTTGCTATAGAGCTGAACCATACACTCAAACAGAGTCAATATGAAATGACATTAAAGGAAGACTATGCAACAATAGGAGAATTTTTATCAGAGATTACTACCATTAGAGATCAAATAAATAGCAGTGAATCGGAATTGAAAAAAAATACCCCAAGAACTGAGACACTGTTAAGAAGTCTCGACTTAATCATAAATGAAGTAAAGATATTTAAGCTAGAAAAAATTCAATTTTCTGATTGCCCTACTTTAACCCAATTAGCATTACAAGATAATATGAGAGCAACAGAAATGATTCAAAGAATAGAAGGAATGAGTCATACAATAAAACATTTGCTTGAAGATGCTGATTTTAGTGCTTTATTCAATGAAAACCGTATGCTATTTCACATAGGTTATCATGTTTCTTCTCAAACGATAGATGCAGGCTGTTACGATCTAATGGCTTCCGAGTCTTCACTTACGAGTTTCATTGCCATAGCAAGAGGGGAAGTGCCTTTAAAACATTGGACCAAACTTGGGCGCCCTCAAACCATTGTAAAGGGTATACCTTGTTTTGTTTCTTGGAGCGGGACCATGTTTGAATACCTAATGTCTAATTTAGTCATGAGAACGTATGAAGACTCAGTCTTTGATGAAACTGCTAAAGCAGCGGTGTTGGAGCATATTAAATATGCTAAGGGTATGTCCATACCTTGGGGCATATCAGAGTCACAGTATCATCGTTTTGATCTAGATGCCAATTATCAATATAAGGCATTTGGCATTCCAAAACTACGACTACAACCGGCACTTAGAGAGCCCTTAGTGGTAGCCCCATATGCGACCTTTCTTGCCCTTGAATATGCAAGCGAGGAAGCAATGTCTAATCTTAGAAAGATGTCGGACCTTGGTGCATTTGGGGATTATGGCTATTATGAAGCAATAGATTTTAATGGACCAGATATAGAGGAAGAAACACCTTTTTGCATCGTGAGGTCCTTTATGGCACACCATCAAGGTATGAATCTTTTAGCTATTAATAACTACCTTAATGATGGAATCATGTGTAGTAGGTTCCATGCAGAAGCTATGGTGAAGGCTACTGAAGTATTACTTGAGGAGAAACGTCAATCTCACTTTATCTCCATTGCTAAGAGAGGATACACCATTAAGGTTAGAAAAATGGATTTTAAAGAGGACATCTTAAGCAATCGGTATATCAATAGCGTTGCACCTACAATACCCGTAACCAGCTATTTATGCAATAATAAATATGCCCTTATGATTACATCAGATGGGGATGGTTTTAGCAGATATCATAACATGATGCTTTATCGATGGCGTTCGGACCTTTATGCTAATACGGGTCACTATATTTATATTAAAGATATGCATAAAGATATGCTTTGGAGTGCTACTTATAACCCTACAAAAAAAGAACCAGAAGAGTATCAAGCCATATTTCATCCCCATAAGGCAGAGTTCAAGAGAACGGACGGCGACATAACTTCTCATACTGAAGTCAGCCTTTCACCCAATTATGACATAGAGATTCGAAAAGTGACATTGACCAATAATGGAAAGGATCTTAAGCAAATTGAAATCACAAGTTATATGGAGGTAGTTGGAGATAGCTTTCTTGCAGAGCTCAGTCATCCTGCATACAATAAGCTTTTCATAGAAAGTGAGTTCATAGAAGAACACGATATTTTCTTATCTAGGAGGCGAAGTAATCATGAAGGGAGTAATCCTTATTTGATGCACATGTTTAAGTCTGGAGTGAAGCCAATCAAGAAGGTGGAATATGAGAATGATAGACTTAAATTTATAGGCAGAAATCATACACTTCAAAACCCTGTTGCAGTTGTCAATAGTCTATTGTTTTCAAATCGTGCAGGATTTTGCAATGATCCTATAATGAGTCTTAGAGTGAATATTACTTTAGAAGAAGGCGAATCAGCTTGTGTCTTTTTTATAACAGGCGTGTGCAAAAGTAAAGAAGAGGCCATGGAAATAAGTGAAACATTAAGCATTGATTATAGAATAGATGATATGGTTGAAAAGTATCGACTACAAAAAGACATTGAACTTAAATATCTGGACATTACCAGAACGCAGCTCAATGCTTTTCAAGATTTAATCAGTCCCTTGTTTTATCCCACAAGTGTTTATAGAGGGCCTTCAGAGCAGATCAGACGAAATTGGAAAAACCAAAGTTTCTTATGGAAGTTTGGGGTGTCAGGTGACCGACCGATTATGTTACTTAGGGTAAAATCTGTTGAATCAGCAGGGATTATCAAGGATGTATTAAATGCCTATGAATATTTAAGAATAAATCAAGTTAGGGTAGACCTGATAATACTCAATGAGGATAAATATAGTTATATGCAAGAACTCAATGATTTGCTAAACGATATGACCTCCTCTCTTAAGATATATGATGAAAGCAGAAAAAAGCCAAGTTTTTTCATATTACAATCTAATCAAATGATACCAGCAGAGTTGGATTTACTTTTCACGGTTGCAAGGATCGTCTTTACTGAAAAGACAGGTATATACTTTAGGAATATCAAGGAGTCGTTTAAAGAAACCATAGAAGTGTAAGAGGAAGTGAAAAAAATGGATTTTGAAAATCAATATGAATTTTTCAATGGCTTTGGAGGCTTTGTAAAGGAAGGCAGGGAATATGAAATTCTTCTTGAGGGCAACAACAAGCCCCCAGCTCCTTGGATTAATGTTATCGCAAATAAGAACTTTGGGTTCCATATATCTGAGTCTGGTGCAGGTTTTACATGGGCTTGTAATAGTAGAGAGAATAAAATAACGCCTTGGTCTAATGACCCTGTTAGCGATAAAGCCTCAGAAGCCATCTACATTAAAGATGAGGTCACCTCAAAGACGATGACACCCATCTCTCTAGGTAAAACAGACAGAGGGACTTATCGGGTGAGGCATGGTTTTGGATACTCAAAATTTTATCATGATGAGGATAGTATTGAGCAGGAACTAACGGTCTTCACACCTTTAGATGAGCCAATCAAACTTTGGGAACTGAAACTCACAAATACTTCGGACAGAGAAAAATATTTGAGCCTTACCTATTATGTAGAATGGGTACTAGGTGAAGAAAGGGAGCGAACGAATCCTTATATCTTAACTGATTATAATAATGAACACGAATATTTAAGTGCAAAAAGCATTTATAATTATCATTTTAATAAACACCATGCTTTCATGTTTTCAAGTGAGATGATTACAGGGTATACAGCTGATAGGCGTGAATTTCTAGGACAAAAAGGGTCAATCTTAAATCCTGAGGGTTTGAATAATAAATTATCCTGTAATACGGGTGTATGCTATGATTCCTGTGGGGCCATACAAGTAGCCATTGCAATTAAACCAAATGAAAGCAAAAGTATCATTTTTGCGTTGGGGCAGAGCACTGATCTTGATGAGATAAATAGGCTACGACATAAGTATAAGGATACCCACGAAGTTACTAAAGCTTTGAATGAGGTCAATGCTTATTGGAAAAAGATATTAGGAACAATCCAGGTTAAGACCAGCGATAGAGCCATTGATATTATGGTTAATGGTTGGCTTTTATACCAAACCATATCGTGTAGGATAAATGCGAGATCAGCCTTTTACCAATGTGGTGGTGCCTATGGATACAGAGATCAACTCCAAGATGCACTTTCTCTTTTGCATACAGATTCAGATGCTTTAAAAAATCAAATTTTAATAGCTTGTAGTAGACAGTTTGAGGAGGGTGATGTTCAACACTGGTGGCATCCCCCTATGGGCATTGGTGTTCGTACCAAAATATCTGACGATTTACTTTGGCTACCTTATGCAACAGCATCTTATATTCGCAGTACAGGGGATTATACTCTATTAAAAGAGCGCGTTTCTTACATTAAAGGGCCTTTGCTTGAAGACCATCAAAGCGAGGCCATGTTCACGCCAGAAATATCTCAAATGACCTCAAGTGTCTATGAGCATTGCAAGAAATCAATTTTGCATACTCAACTTGGGAGGCATGGGCTTCCCTTAATGGGTGGTGGTGATTGGAATGATGGTATGAATAAAGTGGGTATAGAAGGAACGGGAGAAAGTGTATGGCTAGCCTGGTTTTTCTATACTGTGGTAGGTGATTTTATACCACTTTCTTATCATGAAAAGGACTTTGAAACTGCAACGCTACTTGAACAAATGAGGGAAGATTTAAAGACTAATATTGAAGAGCATACATGGGATGGCGAGTGGTATCTTCGAGCTTTTTATGATGATGGGCATAAGTTGGGTTCAAAAGAGAATGATGAGTGCAGAATTGATTCCATTAGCCAATCCTGGAGCGTGATATCAAAAGGTGCTCAGAAAGAGAGATCGTTAGTAGCTATGGAATCTGCAATAAGGTATCTGGTTAAGGAAGAGGATGGTATTTCTCTTCTCCTAGCCCCACCCTTTGATAAGACAAATAAAGATCCTGGTTATATTAAAAACTATTATCCTGGAATAAGGGAAAATGGAGGTCAGTATACCCATGCAGCCGTATGGCTTGCTATTGCCAGCACCATGATAAATGATTACGACTTGGCACATACCCTTTTTACCATGCTCAATCCCATTCGTATTACTTCGAACAAGAGAGAAGCACTGAAGTATGAAAAAGAGCCCTATGTGATGATTGCAGATATTTCACTGAGCGCGCCTTATACGGGTAGAGGTGGATGGAGTTGGTACACGGGTTCAGCGGGATGGATGTATCAAGGATTGGTTAATTGGTTTTTAGGTATTAGAAAAGAAGGCGAGTATCTTATAATCGATCCAGCAACTCCCTCAAGTTTAGGGGATTTCACCATTGCCTATAAGTACGGAGCTACGCTTTATGATATAAAAGTAGAAAGTCGAAGTAAAGGGATTCTGGTGGCTGAAGGGTTAACTCTTGACGGAGAAAAGGTTCAAGGTAATAAGATTAAATTAAGTGACGATGGAGAGACACATTTGGTAATCGTTTAAGCCACGGGGACGTTTTAAGCCACGGGGACGTTTCGTTTGATTCTAAGCCACGGGGACGTTTCGGAACCACTGAAAAACAAATCCTAATAAATTGAAAAAAAGGGTATTTATTGACGAAAATGATGTGAAAAAATCCT
>JADQBM010000101.1 GCA_016278615.1 Clostridia bacterium
ATCTGGGCGGAAATCTTTCCATTGAATCGAATCGTATTTTGGTGAAGCCTTCTAAAACAAAAGGCATTGTCATTGATGCCTCTCAATGCCCCGATTTGGTTCCAATCTTGGCAGCACTGGGTTCTGTCAGTGAAGGAACCACTGAAATTGTCAATGCCTCCAGACTCAGAATCAAAGAATCTGATCGCCTTTCTTCCACCACAAGTGAGCTGAATAAGCTTGGGGCCAATATCATAGAAAAAGAAGATAGCTTGATCATTACAGGCAAAGATCATTTAAAAGGTGGCATTGTGGATAGTTGGAACGATCATCGTATTGCTATGGCAATGGCCATTGCATCCATTAAATGCACAGAACCCGTAACCATCACAGGAAGTGATTCGGTGAAAAAATCCTACCCCTTATTCTGGAAAGATTTTAGTATGCTTGGAGGTGAATTAAATGAGCTCCACATGGGGAAATAACATTAAGCTTTCTTTATTTGGCGAGTCCCATGGGAAAGGCATCGGTGTTGTCTTAGATGGTCTTCCCTCAGGATTCGAACCTGATTTTGACCTTGTAAATCTACAAATGCAACGACGGGCACCGGGAAAAAATGTCACATCAACACCCCGAAAAGAAAAAGACGCATTTGAAATTATCAGTGGCCTTTTTCATGGCAAAACAACGGGAACACCCTTATGTTGCTTAATTAGAAATGAAGATACCCGATCAGAAGACTATGAGAAAACCCGCCATCTTATGCGTCCCGGTCATGCAGATTATACGGGGCATGTCAGATATAATGGATTTAACGATTTCAGAGGCGGGGGTCATTTCTCCGGCAGACTAACTGCCCCTTTGGTTTTTGCTGGCTCTATTGCCATGCAAATTCTCATGAAAAGAAACATTTTTGTAGGAAGCCATATTTTAGATATTTTCGGCATCACAGATCAACTCTTTGATCCTTCATCTCTTAATCATGAAGTTTTTCAATCTCTATCTCAAAAAGAATTCTGTACACTTGATGAAGCAGCAGGTTTCAGAATGAAAGAAGCCATCATTCATGCGAAATCCCTTAAGGATTCTGTGGGCGGCATTATAGAAACAGCGATCCTAAACACACCTGCTGGCTTAGGCGACCCTTTCTTCGATTCGGTGGAAAGCAAGCTTTCAAGCATGATGTTTTCCATTCCAGCAGTTAAAGGCATTGAGTTTGGGTCCGGTTTTGATTTGGCTCATATGAAAGGCTCCGAATCAAATGATGCCTTTAGAATATCTAATGGAAAGGTCGGCACACTTACAAACCATAATGGTGGTATTTTAGGTGGTATATCCAATGGCATGCCCATTGTTTTTAAAACAGTTATTAAACCGACTCCTTCCATTGGGAAAATGCAAAAATCAATTGAACTGACCTCTTTGAATGATACTGAAATAGAAGTTGTAGGTCGACACGATCCATGCATTGTGCCTCGTGCCCTACCTGTTACGGAAGCTGCTGCATCTTTGGTCATCCTTGATATTATATTAGAAAAGGAAGGAAGCTTATATGGTTAATCTGTTAAAAGCCGGTTATCAAGGCGTCCCTGGCTCATATAGTGAGCAGGCATTGTCCGAATATTTTAATGAGGCTACTGAAACCTATCATTTTTCCGATTTTGAAGATGTCCTTATAAACATAGAAAATAGGAAGATCGATTATGGCATCCTTCCCATTGAAAACTCGTCCACTGGTGGTATTTCCGAAACTTACAACTTACTTAGAAAGTATAATAATTGCCATATTGTGGGTGAAAGGTGTTTAAAGATTGAGCACCATCTTTTAGGGGTCCGTGGTGCGGCTCTTGATAATATGACGCATGTATATTCTCATCCCCAAGGGTATGAGCAAAGCACTATTTTTTTCAAAAACCATCCCAATATTCTCTTTTTACCTTATAAGAATACAGCCGAGAGTGCTAAATATATCCGTGATTTAAATGACAAAACCATAGGCGCTATTGCCAGTAGGAAAGCTGCCAAAATATACGACCTGGATATCTTAGCTGAAAATATAAATTTCAATTGCAAAAACATTACCCGTTTTGCAATCATTGGTAAACAAGCCGAAATATCTGAAATATGTAATAAAATCAGTATTGTGATTACGGTTTCTCATACACCTGGTTCTCTTTATAAAGCCATGAGTTACTTTGAAAAAAGCCATCTTAATTTAACTAAAATCGAATCCAGACCTTTAATAAATGAACCTTGGCATTATTTTTTTTATATAGACTTTGAAGGAAATTTGAATGACCCCATTGTTCAGGCTACGCTGGAAAACGTTAAGAATGTCAGCTCCTATTTTAGAATTTTAGGAAATTATCCATCCCACAACCTACTCATTAAGGAGGAATGAAAAAATGACCAATAATCTTTATGGACTCATTGGAGAAAAACTATCTCATAGTTATTCTCCTACAATTCATTCTGCAATAATGAAAGAACTCAATATTCAGGGTAGCTATGATCTCTTTGAAACCAGTCAAGCTTCTTTACCTGTCCTGCTAAATCGTCTCATAGAACTGGGTGCCAGAGGTGTCAATGTAACCATCCCTTATAAAATCGAAATCATGAAACTCTTAGGTGACATCTCTACTCCAGCTAAAATTATCGGCTCTGTAAACACCCTTACTTTTTCAAAGGGTGGAATTAAGGGTGATAATACCGATTATGATGGGTTTAAGATGTTGTTAGATTATTATAATGTTTCTATCAAAGATAAAAAGATTGTGGTTTTAGGAACAGGGGGTGCTGCAAAGTCTGTTGTTCAGTACCTCACGGATAATGGCGCCAAAAAAATCTCCTTAGTTTCAAGAGATAAAAGCCAAATCACGGAGGGCTTCAAAGATTTCGAAATCCTCTCTTATGATGCATTAGAAGCATTAAGAAAAGAGATCATCATCAATTGCACCCCTTGTGGTATGTATCCTAATACTGAGTATTCCCCTGTTTCGACAAATCAAATTAAAAACACAGAAGTATGCATCGATCTCATCTACAATCCCCCCAAGACCCTTTTTATGAAAAAAGCCGAATCCTTAAACATTAAAAATATAAATGGCCTTTATATGCTAATTGGCCAAGCCATTAGAGCACAAGAGATATGGAATGATATAAGCATTGACACAGGAATTGTAGAAAGAATCTACCAGAAACTTTCAAAGAAAGATGATTAAAAGAAAGAGGATTAAAAGAAAGATAAGAGATAATAGATAACAGATAACAGTTGTGGTTAGTTTTGCTATGGCAAAACTCTCTATTTTAATAATTGGATTTTGACAGCTGTCAAAATCCCTCCTTAACTATTATCTATTATCTGTTATCTCTTATCTTTCCCCTTTCCCCTTCCCCTTAAACTTAGACTTAGACTTAGACTTAAGCTTACACTTAAACTTCCCCTCCTCTTGGTTTTTCACAAACATATTGACAAATAATTTATTCTCCTCTAACATTATAAGAGCAATTTTACGAATATGGACAATGAGGGTTATTATGTTAAATATAAGGTATAGAGATAACAAAGTGCTTTATTCAACTCTTATGAATCTGGCTGTTCCCATCGCTTTACAAGGATTAATCACATCCTCTTTGAATTTGATAGACAACATCATGATTGGTCAATTAGGGGAAGCTGAGTTTTCTGCTGTAGGCATGGCAAATCAGCTTTTTTTTGTTTTTTCTGCGCTCCTTTTTGGTTTTTCCAGCGGTGCAGGTGCATTTATTGCTCAGTTTTGGGGCGTAAAAGATTTGCTAAATATTAGGAAAGTCTTGGGCTTCTCTCTTGTTTTTGCTGTTTCTTCAAGCTTATTATTTTTCTTTGGTTCTTTTTTCTTTCCTAACAAAGTGATACAAATTTTTTCCAGCGACCCTGCTGTCATTGAATTCGGAAAACAATATTTAACCATTGTATCCTTCACTTTTATTTTTATGGCCATTACAGTCCCCCATGCCGCCGTACTTAAAACTACAGAGCAGACCAAGCTCCCAATGAAAATCAGTGCTTACGCCTTTATGGTCAATATCGTTTTAAATTATATCCTGATATTTGGCAAGCTGGGTTTTGACCCTTTGGGCGTTAAAGGTGCAGCCATCGCCACATGCATATCAAGGCTATTTGAAATGGGGCTCATGCTCTATTTTATATACATCAAAGGTAATATTGTTCGGGGTAAAATATCGGATTTATTCTCATTCTCTTACTCTTTTGCAAAGCGTATCATTATAACTGCCTCTCCTGTTGTGGTAAACGAAGCATTATGGGGCCTTGGCATGGCCTCTTATAGTGTCATATACGGGCATATGGGGACAACAGAATACGCAGCCCTTCAGGTAAGTAATACCATTCACTTCATATTCATCATGGCCATTTTCAGTATTGGAGATGCCGCCTTGGTGATGATCGGAAAAGAGTTGGGTAAGAAAAATGAAGCATCCGCTTACATCATTGCATGCAAATTGCTACAAATAGGCGTCGTTTTGGGCATCTTATCAGGTACCATTTTAGCCCTTTTTTCACCCCTTATCATTAGAATATTTAACTTTACGCCTCAAGGAAAACAGTTTGCAATGGTCATTTTAATTATTTACGGATGCTCCATGTGGCTCAAGCTTTTTAATGGGATCAATATTATCGGTGTATTTCGAGGTGGAGGGGATACCCGATTTGCCATGTATACAGAAGTATTGACTGTTTGGTTTATTGGGGTCCCCTTAGTATTTTTTAGTGCACTTATTTTAAAACTCCCTTTATATATGGTTGTTATTATAACGACCTTTGAAGAACTCATTAAAGGCATCATTTGTTACAGAAGATTAATATCAAAAAAATGGATGAATAATATCATTCACGATATGGAATAAACGGATAATTAACTCAACTTTCCACCACGAAAGATAATTTAAATGTTCATGTTACTAAATAGACCAGGGACATTCCTTAGAAAGATAGCCCCTAAGCGAAAGGTGTGCCCCTTTACCTTAAATATTTATTTTTGTTTTGCAAACGAACCCTTAAGATAGGATTAAGCTTCAGCAAAGACGCGGTACGCTAAACCCTTGCAATATAATATGTAGGAACCGGTTTCCATAGTAAGTTACTAATTATATGTCTATCTGAAAATTACTATGAAACTGAAAAACTCATACCAATCAAAGAATTGGAGAGTTTCTGTATGAGACCTACATTCAGAATCAAAGATTCTGTGTTAGGGCTTCAAACTAGTGCAAAACAAAAATAAATACATTAAACATCTCTTTCACCATTGTAGTTACAATTTTAGAAGTCTTTTATGAGGTGGGAAAGTTGAGTAATTAATCTAAAACTACACAAATATATAAATGTATATATTTGGAATGGGACTTGACTTCTAAATGTCAAAATGATAATATGACTTTAAAGTCATATACGAGAGGTACTGAAATGCCAAAACAGACATTCTTAAATTTACCTGAATCTAAAAAAAATACAATTATTGAAATTGCAATAGATGAATTCGCAGAATATGATTTCACCTCTGCAAGCATCAATAGAATCGTTGAAAAGGCCAATATTGCTAAAGGTAGTTTTTATCAATATTTCACTGATAAATTAGACCTCTTTAGCTATGTCATTGATTCTATCGGTGTAAAAAAAATGGAATACTTCTTTAACAATGAATTACTTAAAGAAAAAGATAAAGATTTCTTTATTTACCTAAAAACTTTATTTGATTTAGGTTTAGAATTCGCCATAAAAAACCCCAGATTTTCAGCCATTGGCGACAAGCTTTACAAGAATGATGCTTTAAGAAAAAAAATATATGGTGAATTGGAAACAAAATCTTATGATTTTATGAAACAGCTCATCCTTCAGGGTCAATCTGTGGGAAGTATCAGAAAAGACATTAATGTCGATCTTGCTACTCACCTTTTACTTCACTTAAATTTTTCATTAGGCGAAATATATTATAAGACCCACGATGAATGGCATGATAATGAAAAATTTCATAAACTTACAAACGACGTAATTGATATTTTACAAAATGGAATAAAAAAATAATCATGTTGTAAGCTAACTGTTTATCTATTCTCTGAACTTAATGAAGGTGGCGCTTGAACTAAATCTTTATTAGATTAAAAAAGGGTAAGGGCAAATCTGAATTGCCCTTACCCTTACTTTAATTTTTTGTATCCGATATTTCTACCCTTTTGAGAGGGCGTACCGCCGGACCTTCTATGACATTTCCTAAAACATCAAAGCGAGATCCATGACAGGTACAATCCCATGATTTTTCTGCACGATTAAACTTCAATAAGCACCCTAAGTGTGTACAGTTGGGTATTATCCCTTCATACTTTCCATTTTCGTCTCGATAAACACCAATTTTACTCCCTTCGTACTCAACAATCTTCCCTTCACCCATGGTGACATCATCTAATTCCTTTAGATGAATCGGTAGCAATCTCATGATAAAACTTTCTGCAATTTCCAACCCATTGGTGATAAAATTCTTTGTAGAATCAACGACTTTAAACCTTGATGGAAAAAACACATCCGTATTGTCGCTTTTGCCTTTTACGATTAAGTCACTAATAATCATAGCCGCAGCAGTCCCTGAGGTCATTCCCCATTTTTTAAAACCTGTTGCCACATAGATTCCTGGTATATTTGAAGACATTTGTCCGATATAAGGAATATCGTCTAAGGTCATACAATCTTGGTTGGACCAAGCATATTCAATTTTGGGGTTTGGGAAATATTCATGAAAAAACTTTTCTAAGGACTCATATGAGGATCTTTCATCTTCTTTTTCTGCTGTTCTATGATTGCCTCCCCCTAAAAGAAGGATTGCTCCCTTTTCATCAAATTGATATCTTAAAGAATAAATGGGATCGTTAATATTAATATACATGCCCTCAAATGGCTTCACATCACTTCTTACGCCTAGCACATAGGACCTGCTTTGATGCATTCTAAGAAAATACATGCCATGCTTACCATCTTTCAAGAAAGGATAATGACAAGCCACTACTACATTTTGGCACTTTATTTCACCCTTTTTAGTCACTACTTTAAAGGGCGGTTTTTCTCCTTCAATATCAAGGACACATGTATCTTCATAAATCTTACACTTTTCTTTTTCTAGTATATTTGATAATTCATAGACATACTTCAAAGGGTGAAATTGCCCTTGATTTTCAACTCCTACTGCTGATTTGATATCAAAAGGTAATGGGATCTCTTGAGTAATCGTAGATGGAATCCCTAACCGATCATAAGCTTCTTTTTCCTTCATTACCTTTTCTATTTCATTTTCCTTTGTTGCGTATAAATAGGCCCATTGGGTTTTATAATCACATGATATATTATGATTTTCAATAATATCCTTTACCAAAGTAATGGCTTGCCTATTGGCATCAAGGTATTGCAATGCCTTTTCTTCTCCCACTTTTGAAATCAAGTCATTATAGATGGCGCCATGTTGATAGGTTATTTTTGCAGTGGTCTTAGCTGTGGTATTTTTATTGAGTGTACCTGCATCAACAACAACCGTATCCACACCTAATTTCGTAAGCAGATAAGCGGTGGTTATTCCCGTGATTCCACCACCAATAACCAATGTATTGATCTCTATATTACCTGCAAGTGCTTCATAGGATTTAGTCTCAACCGTATCCTGCCAGTATGATAAATTTTTACTCATTTTTCTTCTCCTCTAACTTCCTCTTAGTCCATTTTTTGATAAACAGTATCTTTATAGTATTTTTCGAATTATCACCATATTTATTCATCTATCGAACCTAATCCACACAATAATAAAAAAAGATTTTGCTCAAGCAAAACCTCTAAGCAAAATCTTCATTCAATCCTAAATCTTAAATCTTAGAGACCTAACACAGAATCTTAGATTCTGATGTAGGTCCTATACTGAAACTCTCCAATGTTGAAGCCTAGCAGTAATCTTTGATTACGTCGCAGGTCTCATACAAGTGGAACTTTCTAATCTATGATTAGTTAA
>JADQBM010000018.1 GCA_016278615.1 Clostridia bacterium
TACTTATTATTTATACAGCAAAAAGTTAAATTAAAATAATATCTATTATGAGCATGCCAAGATTATGTAAAATATAAATTCTAATTCGCCTAATCCATGCTTTGACGTTTGGGAAACGGGGCAATATTGACACATATAATATTGAACAAGCTTCACATTATCCTCGCATAACAAAGTTTCCAACATGGACAAGAAAGCAGAAGAATCTTCACGTCGGCAATACTAACACGTTAGGCGACAGATTATTATAGTGAAGTATATAAGTAGGTTTGGTTTGAGATTAATTGGAAAGTTAAAAGGTGATGATGAGATGAAAAAAATATCTGTAATATTAATTGCAGTTTTATTATTTATATTAATTGGGTGTAGTCAAGAAAATACTATCAATACTATAGAATCTGATACATGGAAGAGTGTAGCTAATAAAGAATGGAGTAATTTAGATGTTTGGGCAGGAAGTGGACTTTACTTTCATGAAGAAGAGGGTATTGCTTATTGTACTTTTATGATTTATGGTAGCGGTGTTAGGGTTGCAGGGCATTATACGTCAATAGCTGATGTGAATGAAGAAGGTACAATCTTAATTTCATTACCTCAGGATATGTCAACTGGTTATTTAAGTGATATAGATACTGAGAATGTTGAATTAGTAGAAGTAGAATTAGTTGTTGGGGATAATTCGATTATGTTTGGTAATTATGAGTTTGAGGTTCATGAAGGTTTTAATAACTATGAATATATAATGTGGTAGTTTCCGAATCGGTGGTTACTTTTGGTTTTAACTTTGGCGGGAGGAGGGATTTCAGGTGATAAAGGAAACATCGAAATATAAGGAAAATATTTTCTATTGCATTGGAATATTGGCTATTTTGTCGGTGTTTATTCTGTCCTACTCTGGAGTGAAAGAAGGTTATTTTGAGATTTTTTTATTAGCAATTATAATCTCCCCCATGCTGGTTATTATGAAGCCTAAAAACATTCTAAAGATTGATTTTACCTTCGCAGTCCTTTTAGTCTTAATTATAGGTTTATACATTTGGTCTATGGGAGTACAAAGATAGACCACCCTCTCATATTAATAATATTAGCCAAATACCTGAAGAATCGAGGGGTGGACAGTTTAGTTTTGAAAATCCGTTAAGATTACAACTCATGTTTGTTTATAGTACAATATCTATCTTAATATCACTATTAATGCGAATTATTTTTTGTAAGTTTAAAATCCATAAGTCATTTTAAAAGATTATTTCCGTGGACGTTAGGGGACGTAATAACAAAGACGAGGGAACAGAGACTTGTTTGACGAGCATAGATACTTGAAGACGCAAAAATTATGTACAATTAATGGATAGATTTATTATTAATTAGGGGGAGACTGCATGGGAAGACTTTCATTTAAAAATTTTATACTTGATTTGTTATTGGGTATTGGGTTCCTTTTTGCATTTAGTCCAATAATTTTATACTGGTTTATTCATGGTGATTATGAGAGATATATATGGATCATAAACGGACCCTATCCATTCAGCCATTTTGGTGGGGGACCTTTTCAGTTATTTATGTATGTAGGTTTATTTGTAGTTGGTGTAGTTTTGATTGCTATTTCAAGGTTTTTAAAAAGGTAGTATAACTTTTATTATAGGTGGTGGTATAAATGATTGAAGTTGTATTTAGCGATAGCACAAAAGGATCTATTAAGGTTGCTAAAAACTATAAAAAGGAAAAAATGATAAGTGGTGCTGCTATTGGTTATATAGGAGGGACACCACCAAGTATAAAAGAGCTTGAAGAACGTTTTGAAGGTGAGGCGTTAGGCGGAAACTCCAATGAAGTAATAGGTGTTTCATTAACCCTTGATATTGGAGATATTTCGAAAGGTGTTACAAGTGATGAACGTAAAAAAATTCTTTTTAAAATGTTAAAAAATCCATTAAATAATGGTGAGGAAGAAGATAATTTACTTGCAATGAAATGGGAAGAAAAACTAAATGATTTACAAAAGCTAATAAACCTTGCTCAAAACGGTGAGCATATTCGTATATGGTATAGCGATGCACCTTATTCCATCTGTGGTTTTTATTTTATAAATTCTATTTTAGAGAGTTATAATTGTTCAATATCAGCGATAAAACTACCTAAATATGAAATTAAGAAAAAAGATTCGGTTGTTTCTTATTCCTCTTGGGACGAAATTAATGCGGGAAAATTTTATAAATTTTTGTCACTTGAAACTGAAATTTCAAAGACTGAACAAAGATTCTTAGCATCAAGATGGAGAGAGCTTCAAAGAGAAAATGCTCTTATTCGTGCAGTTGTAAACGGAAAATTAACAAGTGTAAATGAAGATTTTTATGATTATTTTATTCGAATAAATTTACCAGACACAGAGTTTGTTGTGGCACGTCTTATAGGGAAGGTGCTCTCAACATATCAGTTTGGTATTGGTGATTGGTGGATTGAACAACGGATAAGATACATGATTTCAAAAGGAGAATTGGAAATTGTTTTAGATAATGAATTCGATTATCACAAGGTATTGAAAAAATCTAGTTTATAGCAAAGATAGTGAACATTAGAAATTACTTTAGCATAATTAAATGGAGAAAATTATGAAATTAGTTACATTGGTTGAAAATAAAACTGAATCAGAAAAATTAAGAAACAAGCATGGATTATCATTTTATATTGAATCAAATGAGGTTAAAATAATTTTTGATACTGGTCCTGATGATACTTTTTTAAAAAATGCTAATAAACTTGGAATTGAAGTTTCAGATGTAGATTTTTTAATAATATCACATGGACATGTTGATCATGGTGGGGGAATTGAAACTTTTATTAAATATAACCATAAAGCTAGAATTATTATGAGCAGAGTCAAGTCCTAAAAAGTGTGTAAATTTCCTCGGTATTACTTTTATCCATGTACAAAGCATAATCACTAAGCGTTTATGCCGCGAAAGGTTGTTGATAGTGAGTGCCTACATGGTAAACTGATACGTTAAGGCATCATTCTGCCAAAGTATATATTTCTGCTAAAGCCAAAGGTGATGCCGCTGTGATGCCTCTGTATCCATGTTGGCCGAGGCTCGCTGTCAACAACACCGTGGAATAAATGCGGCTTTAAGCAGCAGTAGTTTCTTTTGAAGCTTCTTTTAGAGTTTGATAGTAAAGGTCCATCTCGAAGTACTTGCGCTCGGTTCTCCATCTTTCATCTAATTCTATAAGAAGAGCGCCCATTAAACGAATGACAGATTGTTCATTAGGAAATATTCTTATGACTCTTTCTCGCCGACGGATTTCCTGGTTAAGCCTTTCAACTCCGTTGGTAGTACGAAGCCGTTTACGGTATTTTAGTGGTAAAGTTAAAACTGAAGTAATATCATCAAATGCTTCATCTAAGAGACAGACTGCTTTTGGTGCTTTAGCTTCATATTTTTGTATAAGCTGGTCTCTAGCGGCTCTTGCACTTGTAACATCAACCGCTTCGTAAAGTTGACGCAAATCTTCTTTTAAAGCTGGTTGAAGCAACTTCGGCGTATGATCCAGTATGTTTCTAGAAAAATGAGTTTGACATCTTTGCCAACTAGCGCCTTGAAAATGTTTTTTAATAGCAGATACCAGCCCTTTATGGTTGTCAGAGCTGACTAGATGGACATCTTTTAGTCCTCTATCTATCAGAGAACCAAAGAGCTCACCCCAACTGGTCTCGGATTCGCTGTTTGCTACATGAAACCCTATGATCTCGCGATGCCCTGTTTCACTGATGCCAAGGGCAATTAAAAGGCCTTTGGATTGCACACGGCCATTCTCACGCACCTTTAGATATATGGCATCCACCATTAAAAACGGATAATGATTTTCCAATGGTCTTGTTCTAAAGTCGTGCACCAAAGGATCTAGCTTTTGACAAAGAGCTGAAACCGTAGATTTGGAAAATTTCTTGCCACAAAGTTCTTCAGTGATGGTTTTTACTTTGCGGGTAGATACACCGTTTACTACCATTTCCATCAGGGCGAGTACCAATGCCTGCTCGCTACGCTGATAGCGTTCAAAGAGTTCTGTACTGAATTCTCCGTTACGATGGTGTGGTACTCTAAGTGTCATAGTTCCAATACGGGTTGTTAAATCTCGTTCCCTAAAACCATTGCGATAAGCAGTTCTATCTTCTGTTCTTTCGTACGGTTTAGCACCTAGCTGCTCGCTTGATTGCATTAGTAATACTTGATTGAAAATTGCTTCAAGCAAATTGGAAAATGCTTCATCTCGGCTATCTTTTGTAAAAAGTCCGTGCAAAAGTTCTGTGTCCAGTGTAATATTTAATTGAGCCATTTGTTCATCACCTCGATTATTTATTTGTTTGGTCACTTATATTTTAACCGAGGTTTGAGCTTTTGGCTCGTATTTTCTTTTTACACCATTATATGGACTTTATCTATGAGCAGGTATGCTTTAGATAGATATTATACTAGGTTTTTAAAATTGATGAAATTTAATATTGGTTTAAATCCAGAATTGAAGAGTAGTAAAAGGATTGAATTTATTGAAGGGATAGAGAATTTAAAAAATGGTCTGTTACTATTTGATGGGGTTAATGCAAAGAAATTATATCCTAAATCTAATAGCAATTTGTTAAAGAAAGCCGATGAAAATTTTACAGAAGATGACTTTAAACATGAGATTAATTTAATAATTTCAGAAGAAGAAAGAATAATACTTATTTGTGGTTGTGCTCATAAAGGTATAATTAATATAATTGAGAAGGCTCAAAGAGTAATTAAAAGAGATATTAATGTAGTCGTTGGTGGGATGCATCTTTATAATCCAATTACAAAAAGATGTGAAAGCAATGAATTTATTGAAGCGTTAGGGGACATTTTATTAAAAAATAAAGTTGATCATTATTACACCTGTCATTGTACAGGAGAAAAAGCTTATAAACTTCTTAATATGAAATTAAAAGGTCAAATTAATTATTTAAAAACGGGTAGTATTATTGAAATTTAGTAAGTAGGGACAGTTGGGATGGAGCATTCTTTCACAAGCTTCCCATTATCCATATTGTATTTTACCCAAAGAGACACAATCTTGTGTGTCTCTTTGATTCAGCTAAACATCATTGCAAGGGGGTTAGAGTTTACCGCTGCTTGTAATTGAGATTCGTCGATGTGAGTATAAATCTCTGTAGTAGCTACACTTTCATGCCCTAATATTTGCTGAAGAGATCGCAAATCAACTCTTCCGTATTTATACATTAATGTAGCTGATGTATGACGAAGTTTATGTGCTGATATAGTAGAAGATTCTAATCCAGCAAGTTGTACATATTTCTTCACAACATTTTGCAGTGCTCTTGAGGTAATTCGTTTTTTGTTTCTGGAGACAAAAAGTGCCTTAGTAGGAACGTCAATAGTATTTCTTACTTGCATCCAAGTGCTAATCGAATTTTTAGCAGCTGGTGTAAGAAAAATTTTACGCTCTTTATTACCTTTTCCTACCACAGATAAAATATCTGTATTAATTTGGTCTATGTTAAGGCTGGCAAGTTCTGATAATCTTAAGGCACAATTCAAAAATATAGTAATGATACAATGATCCCTAGGAGATGATTTACATACAAGCAGTAAACGCACAGATTCTTCTAAAGTAAGATATTTTGGGTTCCGTTTAGGAAGTTTTGGGGTTTCAAGTTCTTCAGCAATATTATTATCTATTAAGTGTGCTTTTGTTTTGAGATACTTCCAAAACTGTCGTAAAGAAACAATTTTTCTGGCTCGAGTCCCTGCGGATGAGAGCAGGTTTATTTGGCAATGGGATATAAATGAATACATGTCATTAAGAGTAATGGATTTGATAAAGCCAATATCGGCGAATACAAAGTTTTTATTTTCAATTGATTGGTTTCTTGTCTCCATTACATACTTGAAGAATGTCAATATATCGGTTCGATATTCCAAGATTGTGTTTTCACTGCGGCCTTTAATAACTGTAAGATAACCTAGGTATTGTTCTAATAGTGTACATGTTTTATTTAACTGCATTTTGAATCACTCCTTTTCTTGAGTATTATGCAGATTAATATAGAAATTAACAATTAGAATAATAATGGAATAGTAAATTGTTGGAGATGCTTATGAGAGTAAAAAGGCAGATAGGGACGTTGACTGACTTTTCATGTTATAAAAAAAGCCAAAGAGAAAAGCTCTATTAATGATTCTAACAATAAATCAGAAATGGGATGGGGAAGAGGTAATTATAACGGGTACAACGTGTAAATAGTCGCCGTCCTTATCTGGTCTATTTATCCAAGAGATGAACCCTGGTTATGCTAACTTCTTATATAATTGATCCAGAGGTAAATCTTAATCAAAAGATTTTCCTTATCAAATTTTAAGCCAAATATAAAGGATACATTAATACATTAATAATTGACATTAATGTATTATTCATATATAGTAAACATATCCAATAGAGGGAGGTGTATATTATGAAACAAATCTTTCAATTGAGACTAGTGTTAAAACATCCAAATGATAGTAAAACATCAGATAACGGTTTAATAGATCGCAAGCAAGAATTAAATGAAGCTGTGGAAGAGTTCAATCTAAAGTTTGGATATAAAAAAATAGTAGAAATATTGGAAATATCACAGAAAAGTATTCTGATGATTTTTGAAATTGAGCAGGAAGTTTCTATAAGAAATCCAGGTAAAGAGCTTTCTGCTTTAAGCAAGATTCTATACCATAAGAAGGGCTGGGGTGTTTTTTCAGCAGTTGAAGGTCGCTTATTCACTGTTGCTGATTGCGCTGAAATAACAGAATATAAGAAAAACAACTTTCATTTGGGAGATGAGGACATCCTAAAAAGTGCTCGAAAAATATCCGATCAAGAAATGATAAAATATTTAAATTTTATTCTTGAGGTACAGGAAAAAGGTAAGCCAGATACCATTGAAAAGCGAAAAGAAGCAATAATGAAAATCAAATATATTATTGCTGATTGCCTTGATATGTAAATACAAGAATGAATTTGCACTTAATTATGTGTATTGTTAATAAATCATAGATACTTTAAAGAAATAATAATTGGCTTTAATTACTAATGAGGACATATTGCTATTATAGTTATTTAATTAGCACCTTGAAAATTATATTTTATTATTAAAGCCGAAAGCCCTGCTATAAATGTCCTTACATATTTAAAAGGGGGGATTATAATGAGTTATTCTAAGCAAGAAACGATTAAAATGGTTATGGAAAGTATTAAAGAGCCTAAATGGATATATAAAGGTGGTTTTATAAACTACAGAGGGAAGACTTCTGACAGTAGAGAGTATTATACAGAAGTAACAGCAAAAGAATTATTGAATAATAATATCTTAGGACTTTTACAGAGTATACACGAAATAGTACGAGCATCAGGGTATAGAACTAATAGTCATGACGGAGTCGTTTCTACAGGAATTGCTCCAGGAAGCAGCAATAGAATTGAAGAAAGATATGCATTAAATATGTACAATAAAAGCAAAGATGGCATTAATTTTGATGAAATCGGTACGATAATTGATTACCAAATTCCGTTGAAAAATTCAAAAGCTGATCTTGGCTTAGGAAAAATTGACTTAATTTCAAAGACTCAGGACTATATATGGCTCCATGAGTTAAAAATAGGGAAAAATAAAGAAACATTGCTGAGGTGTGTTTTGGAAATAGCCACATACTATCAACTATTATCTAAAAGTACCTTTATTAACAGTTACTCAGAATTTAAAGGATATACTGTTGATAAAATAAAAAAAGGTATACTTATTCAAAAGGGTTCAAGCCAAGCAGAAGAGTTAGAAGAGATGAAAAGTGGTAAAAGGGAGCACCTTTACGATCTGATGAAAATATTGGATGTTGAGGCTTTTATTATCGAAGAAGCAGATCAGCATTTGACTATACATAAGGGAATTAGTGAAATTGAAAGTCTACAGAAGATGGTCAATAGACTTAAGAGCTATTCATTTTGTACAATAGACGAATATCTAGGAATGGTTGCGGGCGGTGAGATAGTAAAAAAGGAAAATCTAGTTGATGATATACAATTTCAGTTAGAAAACCCAAGTCACCCTTTGGCTTCAGATTTCAGATTTGGGCGGATTAAGTATGCAGATCAAATACGTGATAAAGCAAAGAAAATGAAAGAGAACATTCCTGATGAAACACTTTTGAATATTCACGAAATTCTTTTTGACTGTTGCGCAGCTGTGAGGTTATCAATTGCACAGGCGCTGTCTTATATTGGAACAGAAGCTTCAATACCATATTTGAAAAGACTCTTGGATGAAGAGCCTGAGTCTAAAATGGTGAGAGAAGGCACCCGAGAAGCCTTGTCAGAATGTATAACCAGAACCACCGTTCAATAAATTTATATATCAGTGATAAAGGGGAATGAAAAGTTTGAATGATAGACTAAATCATTTTAGTAAGGAAAATGTTATAGGCCAAGAGCTACATAGTAGTATTCCTTTCAGAGGTAATAGCTCTGTAAGAAAAATGCTATATGGGTATATAAATAATCAGGGGGAATATGTTATTGCACCAGTATTTGACGAAGCAGAATGCTTCATTGATGGGATAGCATGTGTAAAAGTAAATGATAAATATGGGTTTATTAGCAAAAAAGGCGAATTCCTTTTGGCTCCTCAATTTGATTGTATCGTGGATATAACCGATGATACAGATTCTGGGAGCAGACGAATTGCCGTAAAAACTAACAATCTCTGGGGATTAATAGATCAGAAATGCAATTTTATTAAAGAACCAATAATTAATGCAATCAGTATCGGAATGTTTCGTGATGGGTTAGCATCAGTAATAACTGAGGAAGGTTACGGATTTATAAATTTAAAAGGTGAATTAGTTATTAACCCAACACTTTACAGTATAGACTGGAGATATGAAGGGTTTTCTGAAGGATTGGCTGCGGTTTCGTTTATAGAGAGTCCCCAAACTCACTCAGGAGAAGAAACATGGGGATATATAAACAAACAAGGAATAATAGAAATTGATTATAAATTTGAAGAGGCATGTAAATTTTCAGAGGGTCTTGCTGCAGTGAGACTCAATAATAAATGGGGATACATTAATAAAAAAGGCACCTTTATTATAGACCCTATATATGACGCCGCTTCTGGCTTTATAAATGGCATGGCTGAGACTGAGATAGAAGGCAAATGGGGATATATAGATAAAAGAGGCGACTTTGTAATTGAACCTATATTTGATAGCATAGAAGAATTTTGTGATGACGTTGCGGCTGTAAGAATTAACGGTAGATATGGGATTATTAATAGCGTGGGCAAGTTCATAATAGAACCCAGATTTGAAAATGCATTTGCTATTTCAAATGAGTTTATACAAGTTAGAGTAAAGGAAAAAGAAGGTATAATTAATATGGCAGGAGATTTTATAATTTTACCTGTTTATGATAATTTGTATGGTTTTTTAAATCGAGAGTTAATGGTCACAGTCTTAGGAGAAAAATATGGTGTAATATATTTACATGGCAATGTAAATATAGAGGCTTCTTTTGATTCAATACCTTTTTTTAGGGAGGGACTTGCTGTGGTAAAGATTAATGAAATGTATGGATGTATAAATTTAAATGGAGAAACAATTGTTAAACCTCAATATCATGATGCTGGATATTTTTCTGAAGGCCTATTGAGTGTCGGGATAGAGCAATAATATAAAATAATTACAATAGAGGAATTTAGAATGAAAGCAATTATTTATCATCCATTAAATGAGTAATAATAGCGATTGTTTAGATGTCTTTTTTTAAAATAAAGAAGGGGAATTATTATGAGAGGATTAAATGAAACATTTATTAAAGATTTACAAAATGGTGAGTTAGCAATATTTTTAGATAAGGTAAAAAAAGATGATACTTTATGTCTTGAAATAAGAGAAAATTATATCAATATTTATTATCGTGGCGGAAGCATGTTCCGTATAGAGCAATATAAAGAAAAATACAAGATTTTATTTGATCTAAACTATTGCACAAATAGAACACATTCAAAATATTTATCAAATATTTCTAAGATAGAAACTCATGCCGAGTGGGCTGAATCTATTCCACTGTTAAAAGCTGAAATGGATTCATATTTTTTTGAACATCCAAAACATGAAAGAGAATACCAGCAACTCGTATTAAGAGCCAATAATAATAATATAATTGCTAAAGATACTGACTATTACTTCGTAGATATGGAGTATGCAAATAGCCTAAATAGGAGCAGATTTGATTTAGTTGCTATTAAATGGCTTTCAGAGTCTATTACGAGAAGAAATGCGGATAATATTAACCTTGCTTTTATTGAAATGAAGTATGGAGATGGAGCTTTATCGGGTGAAGCAGGAATTCAGAAACATATTCAAGATCTCAATAAATTTATGAGTGATTCAAGCAATATTGATGCTATTCAAGAAGAAATGGAAACAGTATTTAACCAAAAAATTAGACTTGGCCTAATTCCTAGTGTATCTAAAGAAATTAAAATAAATAAAAATACAAAATCAGAATTCATATTATTAATTGCTAATCACAAGCCTGCCAAGTCAGTTTTGAAAAGGGAAATATCTTTAGCTATGAATACTATTGAATATAAAGAATTGGTGAAAAAATGCGACTTAAAGATTGCCACAGCATCTTTCATGGGGTATGGCTTATATAATAACTGTATGAGAAATATAGAGGACTTTTTGGATGAGCTATAAAATACATAGGGGGCAAGACCAAATCGGCGGAAATATAATTGAAATCGCATCAGGTACAACCAAAATACTTGTAGATATTGGAACGGAACTTGATGAGGGCGAAGTGATCAACCTTCCAAACATTGATGGTTTGTTTAACTATAAAGGGTTTGATGCTGTGTTCATTTCTCATTATCATTCAGACCATATGGGGCTTGCTTATCAAATATATAAAGGCATCCCATTATATATTGGTGAAAATAGCTATAAAATAGTAAAAGCTTCTGATAGATATAAGCGGCAGCAGACTATTAGACCCACTGGATTTCTAAGAAATAATAAACCCATTCAAATTGGTGATATAAAAGTAACACCCTATCTGACGGACCATTCAGCATTTGATTCATATATGTTTTTGATTAAGGCTGAAGATGAGACGATTTTGTATACAGGAGATTTTCGTTCTAATGGGAGAAAATCATTTGATAGACTACTTAAAGAACTGCCTAATAAAGTAGATATTTTAATTTGTGAAGGAACTACTCTTTCAAGATTAAACTATGTTAGTGAGACAGAAAGTCAACTAGAAGAATATGCAACAGAAATATTCAGAAAGAAGACAGGTCCTATATTTATTTTGCAATCTTCTATGAATATAGACCGAATCGTTACAATGTATAGAGCATCTAAAAGGAGTGGACGTTTATTTTTACAAGACTTATACATGGCTGAAATAACAACTTCAGTAAGTGGTAGGATACCAAATCCAATAGGGTTTGGTGATGTAAAAGTATTTATTACTAGACCATATGCTAAGGAACATTTCAGATATAGATTATTTAGCAGGTATGGAAGAAATAAAATCAGTAAAAAACAGATAAGTAAGTCGTTGTTTGCAATGTGTATAAGAAGCTCTATGGGAAATTATTTAAAAGCTTTAAATAAGGAAATGTCATTTGAAAATGGTGTGTTAATTTATTCATTTTGGAGTGGATATAAAGAGCAATTACAAATGAAAGAGTTTCTAAAACTATATCAGGATTTGGGGCTTGAAGTTATGACATTACACACAAGTGGACATGCCGATTCAGACGCAACTAAAAGGTTGATAAACCATGTAAGGCCTGAAAAAATTGAACCTATACACACAGAAAATTCAAGTTGGTTTGATACGTATAAACTACTAAACCAAGAGGGTGATTAAAAAGACATTTATAAAAAATATTTTAATAATAGTTTGTTTAATCTTTATGGGGGCGGGCAAAAAGGTATTGATGTGACAATGTGACATTAGGGACGGAGCAATATTGACACATATAAAATACAGAAAAAGCTTCGCATTATCCATATATAGAAACTAACTTTAACTTCTGTATTAGTTTATAGTTATGTATGTTGATAAATAAACGAAAGGAATCATTTAAATGAATAGTTATATACATAAAAGAAAAATATTTTCTAAAGTAATTATGATAACATTTTATATTACGTTTGTATGTTATTTACTAGGAGATGTTCAAAGCATTACAAATATTAATTATTCACTTCATGAAATGTTATACATTCCCTACAATGTAGCTATATTTATTCTCCCTATTCTGACTATAGGATGGCTATATTTTGCAATTAAAAGCCTAGGATTTAAACAAGAGAAATTAAAGTATAAAGACTATATTAAGAATTTTATTATTATAATTTCACTAATAGGTATCTTCATTTATTTTATTATTCAGCAACAATCTGTTTCAACAGGAGGAATATTTCTTATTACTAATAAGGTTTATGATGGGAATAACTATTACGTTGAAGTAAATGAAATGAAAATTAAATGTACATGGAATGAATTCAATTTAATAGAAGAAGGAAAAACATATTTAATAGATTATGAATGGAATACATATTGGCCAGATAAAGGTAAATTAGAATATATAGAATTATTAAGGTAGGGTGACGTTGGGTAACGGAGCAATATTGGCACATATGGTGTTGAACAAGCTTCCCATTATCCATAAAAACTTCAGAAGCATTTTTATGATTGAGGTGAATAAATGTTTAATAAGCCTTTAAGAACAGTCCAGCAAGCAAAAGAATATTTTAGGTTTATGGGATGCTCACATTTCCATATGGTTAGAGAATATCCTCAAAGATACGAGGAATATATGCAACTAAATATATCAACGCAAATAGAAATTGAATGGAGAAAAGAACAATTAAACGAGTATTATATGAATGTTATAAAGGATGAAGAGGATAAAGAACTTTGGATTATTCATAGTAACATGGCTGACCTAGTTGAATCTATTAAAGTTGCCAATACATTAAAAAGAATGTTAGATGTGACTCATCATATTAAAAATAGAGTCCCATATAAAGACAGAGTAATTATATCAGAAACAATCAATGGTCGAAAAGATAGGAGATATCGTAGTGGGTTAATATATTTGGCATATGACCTAAAGGACATACCTGCAGCTAAAGATTTTATAGAATTATCTCGTCATTTTTCAACTTATTCGAGGGGAAAAGAACAAGATTTAGATAGATGTCAGAGGGCTACTAAGCTTTGTAATGATATTAAGAAGGAACTAAATATTTAATTTATAAGTTTCTCATTATTCATAACAAGACAAGTTGTTTATACCCGTTAGGCTAATAATGGAAAGTTCAACAAGGGTCATGTAATAGCAATAATGGGTAGATGAGCCATAATCTGAAGTATGAAAACAACGCTAATGGAGAGCTGCGTTCTAATAAAATTTGTACAACAATTCTGACAGACGGTTACTGGAAAAAGCGTAGTTTGAAAACAGTCAAGTAGAGAAATGGAGATATCGCTATGGTCGTATTGAATATGCAGAAAAAAATCTCTCCTATTTGTATATCAAAGAAACTTAAACTGTATATTTCAAATCTTCCTAACGGCAAAGACAACAATTGGAACGAGAAACTTTGTTCTGAAACGTGGGCAAATCTACGCTATTTGGAAATACATGCTCAAAAATTAGGCATTGAGCAGAAAAATGAATTGTACAAGATATATAAAAAATACTTTTCACAAGAATCTTTACCAGATGGCGCTACTGAAAATATATGTATTCAAAGCATTGTTGATCGTATGATCTGCTTATATTTTGACTATGACTATGCAGATATGCCGATGGGGGACTGGACAACAAACTGTTTTGACGGCAGACTTTGTGAAGAAGATTATACCGAAAAAACAGTAGATTTCATAAACTTCCTGGCACACGATGAAAACAAGCTACTACCATCGCCAACGCCGCAATGGATTTACTCGTCAAATCATGACGAAATAAATCTTTACCGCATGTTCTTGGGAGGAGAAGAAGCTACTCCATATATCGAAAGCATGAAAAAGTGGGGCGAGTTGATCGATAATTTTTTATGTAACAAGAATGACTATTTTATGCTAGATTATCTTATGAATTCAATCCATAAAGACAATGAATACAATGAGTACCATTTTTTAAAGATGTTTTCATTGTGCCAATTATTTTTAGAGAAGGAGCGCATGTCTGAGCTTGATTCAAAACTTCCGAGATTTATTGATGCAAGGTATTCTCAAAAGGAAAAGGAGGACTGTGCAAAACTTCTCCGTAGAATGAGAAACAAGATAGCCCATGGCGATTTTCTGTCCTTCGAAGTAATAATTGAGGAATTTGCTACAACACTAATGGACGGACGATTTTGGTTTGATTATTCTGAACATAGTCGGAAAAACTGGACCATCCAGCACGTTTGCTGTTTAATGGATGATATTGTAAGGAACCTAATTCAAATGTTGTTGTTGGATAAAAAACAGTTAGATTCCATTAGAAAGCTATGACATGCCCTTTTGAAGCTGTTTTGGTGCAGAGTGGGCACAAGAATTTTTACGGACTTGATTATATTTATATCGGACAAGCGGGTTAGCAATAATGGGAAGCCTGTTCGAAAACATAATGAGGAAATGAGGAGAAAGTAATGGCACTTGTTGACACATATAGAAATAATGTCGCACGAAAACGTAGTGAGCTTGCAAAACTCTCCAGTGATAGAGCCAAAGAAAGTGCTAAAAAGGCACAGCAGAAACAAAAGATTGTGACAGCGTCTAATTCTATAAAGCACACTTCATCACAACCTACCATTTGTTCAAAAATATCCGAAATTGATAGAGCGGAAAAAGCAGTTGCCGCTATTTATAAAAAGATAGCTGATTTGGATAAAAAGATAGCTCAAAAAGATAAAGAAATAGCCGATGAGAAGAAGAAAGTGCAAGGTGAAGAAAAGAAAATTCGCAAGAAACATGAGCAAGATGATAAGAAAAAGCAACAAGAGAGTGAAAAAACGCTCCAGAAGATTAATCAAGCCATTATTATGCAACAAAGACAACAGGCGACCATGCAAAAAGATATAGAGCAGTTAAAGTGTGTTCCAGAAAAAATTACCGTGTTATTCTTTGCGACAAATCCCACAGACACCTCTAAGTTGCGCTTAGACGAAGAAGCTAGGTCAATACAGGAAATGATTCGAAAATCTGAACATAGAGACTCGATTTCTTTTGAGACCAGATGGGCTGTTCGTCCATTGGATATTCTCCAAGCAATTAATGAAATAAATCCAGATGTTATTCATTTTAGTGGTCATGGTACTGAAATGGGAGACCTTGTATTAGAAAACACAGACGGTTCAGCAAAACTTGTCACTAAAGAAGCCATCACTCAAACAATTATGGCGTCTTCGGACAAGATTCACCTACTGTTCTTTAATGCATGCTTTTCATATGAGCAGGCCCAAGAAGTAGTTAGCCACGTGGATGCAGCTATCGGGATGACCGATTCAATAGGTGATGCGGCCGCTTGCTCTTTTGCAGCGCAGTTTTACTCTTCATTAGGGTTTGGGCTTTCTGTAAAAAAAGCCTTCGAGCAGGCAAAGGGATCCATGATGCTTGAGTCTCCAACTGAGTCTAACACGCCAAGACTTTATACAAACGACAACATAGATGCAGATGCGTTATACATTGTACGTCCTATCATTTAAACCAACAACAAGTAAAAAGATTCCCATTATGTTAAACATGTTAAGTGTCTATAACACGAAGTTCGGACAAGTCGGTATATTAGTAATTAGGCTCAATTGGAGTGAAGTGTGAGAGGGGTGTTTAACAATGGATAAAGAATCAATATTGCTAAATAAATATGTTAATCAGTCAGTAAAAAGATATATTGATTTTATGAATATAGAAAAATTGCCACAGTTTATAATTACAAAAAAGAAGATATCACTTACGAAGGCAAACAAGAAGGGATTCGGTTCATTTGCAACGCATCATTATGATATACCAACAGGGGGACACTCTTTAGAAGTATGGTCAGATATGTACCAACAACAGTTACATGCTGAGTATCTGTTGTTCCATGAATTTACACATATTCTTGATACCGAAATGTATGTACAGAAAGATAAAAAGAAGAATGTGATGTATAAAGGATTTTCAGAATATCACGCAGGTCAAATAGATTTTCTGAAGGTGATAGGAGTCAAAAAAGCAGATGCGAGTTTTAGCTTTTCTATGAAGCAGATGTTTGAAACTGTAGGAGGTCCAAAAACCGCCGAAGAATTTGTGCTTGTAGCACACGACACATCAGCAAACTTAATCAACAGGAGTGATTTCCAAGCTGATGTGGAAACATTAGCTATTACGTTTGGATTAATTTTTAATTATTGGGGACGACGTTCAATCTGTAAGATGTATGCCGTTGACTATGTTGAAAAAGTGGATAACAAAGCTATTGAAAAGTGCATAGGAAAGGAATCTTTTAAAACTTTAGATGCATTAATGAACGGTTGGCTGACTGAAGACCAGATTAAACTAATAGGTGAAATCTACTTTAAAATAATAGTATCAAAAATGAAGAAATATTCTTTATAAAATGAGGCTCCCGTTATGTTTAAATGAAGTAACGAAGTTCATATTATCCATAATAAAATAATGAGAAACAAAACTCAACTTACACAAATGGAAATGATAGCTGAAAATTTAATTTGTAAGACACAAGTATTGAAGTATTTGGAGTAAAGGAGATTTTCTATGAAGTTTGATAGTTATAACGAAATGAGTATATTTGCAAGGTGTGATTGTAATGCTTTGAGAAGATTTGATCTATCAGATGTTGAGATAATAGATGATAAAGTAATTCTTAAAGAAGAATATGTATGTAATAAATGCAACAAATGTCACACAGAAGTATATGGATATAGCAGGTTGGGGCAATTAGATACAAAACAAACAATTAATAAAAAACCCGAAGAAATAAAGAGAGACATTGAGTTATTACTGGTCTTGTCATGTGGCTCGATTGAAGGAAGAAAAATATTGGAATATAACGACATTATAACAAGTGAGATAGTTTTAGGAACTGGTATATTTAGCGACGTTAGCTCGAAGGTATCAGATGTTTTTGGAAAGAGAGCGCACTTATACGAAGATAAGCTTGTTAGAGCTAAAGATTCAGCCCTTTATAATTTTAAGGTTAAGGCATATAATCTTGGTGCTGATGCAGTAATATCGACTAAAATAGATTATGAGACTATTGGGGATAACATGTTAATGATTATTATTAGTGGGACCCCAGTAAAGCTAGAAAATATTATTGAACAAGAGTATGGCTAATTACCTTTTTCTTTTTATCCACTGTTTTAAATTGGTTGGGTAAGACATATGGAGATAGAGAACATCAGACTTGTCTAAGGTTTCCATTGTTCACTGGACAGTTATATCTGAAATATAAAATTAAAATACTAAGCTTTAATTAAAGCTAATAATCGGCAATCATTTAACTGGATACTTTAGCAATGGGGAAGTAAAAAGAGTTATCCATTTGAGTATTAGTGGAGGAATTAAAATGCTGAATATTGAATCGTTCATTGTGTTGGCGAAAAAGCACAAGATGAAAACTACATTGGTTATTATTGGACTGCTTTTTGCCCCGTTAATTGTCGTGCATTTGCTTTTTAAATGGGATACTGGATATGACTTTATTTCTGCAGAATGGTCTGGTCAGCTGGAGACTTGATTGGGTATATTGCTGGTTTTGAAGCATTTGCTGGCACAGTTATTCTTGGAATTATTGCAGTGTGGCAAACTGATAAGGCAAATAAAACTAATGATAGTCTTCTGAAACTGACAGAGGAAAATGAGAGAAAATCCGTTCTTCCTTTTTTGTCTTTTAACTCCTATATCCCGAAATATGAAGGCAATAGCTTTAATAGTTTGCTTGCAAAGGCAATGTCTGAGAGCTGTTTTTGGTACAATGAAAACCAAGCATTCCGGAACTTAAAAAACCATGCATAAAATGGAAAAACTCCATTGCTGAGCACCCCTAAAAATAATACCCTTTAAGTTGAAGAGACTTTAAGGGGGTAAAAGAAAGGATGCTAACAATGGAGCAAATATATCGTATCAAAAATATGAGTAAATTTGAAGGTAAGAGTTTAAGAAAAATTTCTGAAATTACAGGCCATGATTTTTCTACAGTACAAAAGTATGTAAGTAAAGAAGATTTTAATATTGGGCTTCATCCTAAGCAAAAGCGGAACAGTAAGTTATCACCTTACAGAAATATTGTTTTACGATGGCTCATAGAAGATCAGAAATCGCCACGTAAACAAAGGCATACAGCTAAAAGGATATATGACCGATTAAGGGAGCTTTATCCTGATGAATTTGACGCAAGCGACAGATCTGTCAGAAAATTTGTTGCAGCCTTACGGCAAGAACTGAAAATGAATGCAGAAGGCTTCTTGCCATTAGAGCACCCCTCTGGGGAGGCACAAGCTGATTTTGGAGAAGCAAGATTTATTGAAAACGGAATTACCTGTAATGGCTACTACTTCAATCTATCATTTCCATACAGCAATGCTGGATACACTCAGTTATTTAAAAGTACAAATCAGGAATGTTTACTTGAAGGAATGAAAGCAATATTTGAGCACATAGGTGGAGTCCCTACAGCGATATGGTTTGATAATATGTCCACTGCTGTAAAGAAGATCAGAGAATATGGACAAAGGGATTTAACACAAGGATTTCTAAGATTTATGATGCACTATGGATTTCAGAGTAATTTTTGTAATCCTAATAGTGGTCATGAGAAGGGATCTGTAGAAAACAAAGTAGGTTACCATAGGAGAAATCTTTTCGTTCCAATCCCCGAGTTTAGTAATCTTAAAGAGTACAATCAGGGGCTTCTCTTTAAATGTGATGAGGATATGAAAAGGAACCACTACAAAAGACATGAATGTATCAAAGACTTGTTTAAAGAAGACCGGTTAGAATTTTTCCAACTACCGAAAGTATCTTTTGAAGTATATTTACATGAGTTTGCAAAAGCAGATAACTATGGAAAAGTTAAATTTGATGGAAAGATATACTCTTCATCCCCGGAGATGGCAAAAAGGCAAGTCATGGTAAAAGTAGGTGCTTATGATGTAGATATATTGGATATGGATTGTAATCATATCGTTCGACATAGACGCCTTTATGGAGAGGAAAAAGAGTCCATGTATTGGATTCCTTACCTAAAACTAATGTCCAAACGACCGACAGCTTTAAAGGCATAATTAAAGATATCATTATTGATGAGTTTAACCTAAAAGGGAATGATTATGTCGGAGATTTTATGTTAAGTGCTCCTGTAGGGATTTCACATATAACTACTTCAGAAATTCAACTGTTGATAAAAGGATATGTACACGCAACAGACGATAAGATTCGATTATTAGAAATTATTGAATCAGATAGTGAAAATTCATTTCATTCATTTTTCTTGAATACAGAAAGCAGTAGTATTTGGAAGTGCTATATTGATTCAGTTTGGTCAAAGGACGGTGATGGTGACGATCGCTATATTAATAGAATTAGAAAATTAGTTGAAAAACATAGCGACAGAGTTGAACACAGGATTGCGTACATGTTGTCTGGAGAAGTACGAAAAGGATTTTTAAATGAGGGATAAGAATTATTTTAAGCACGTCTATATAGATTAACGAGAAAAGAGAGAGGGGTAAGGATTTAAATATTTACCCATATTTTTAATCTCCAACTATTCCTTAAATGTATATTTAGGGTATAGTTGTAAAGGAGATACGGCCAGGCTATCATTTTATTGGATTATCAACAGTTCATTCGATTTTTTAGTTTTTATATATCTTGCTTTCTAAAAATGTTTTTTGAATATTTTTTCTTATTTCCTATGAGGATCTTTTTTATGAATCCTTATTAAAGTCATTATTGCAATTCTTCTTACTTTATTTTTCATCTTATTTTTGCCATGGGCTCTATGATTTTTTTACTTCTATCTTAATAATCTGTTAAAATCAACCCGTAATAAATTGACTAAATAAAGACAGTTTTTTGTCGAAAAAGCGACCCTCTAATTTGCCCTATATTCATTTTTTTTAAAGGTGTTAATGTATTTGTACCTGTAAAATTAAGGCATATATTGATAAAATCCTTCACAGTACTTAGTCGTATCTATTTATGCGTTTTTAACTATGTTTTTAACTATAAAAAAAATCCCTTCATAGAATAATACCAATATGTTTATGGGAACATTAATTCATAAGGTTTAAATTATTTCAGGAGGGTTATGATGGATTTAGAATCGATTATACATTTATCAACGACACTTGTTGTGGGACTACTTGCGTTATTAGTTTCAACAAATATGTTGGGAAAAACACAAATCAGCCAAGCAACGCCTTTTCATTTTATTTCAGCATTGGTTTTAGGTGAATTATTAGGCAATGCTGTTTATGATAATGAAGTTAACCTTTATAAAATACTATTCGCCATAGCCCTTTGGACATTTTTAATGTTTTCGATCGAAATGATCACTCAAAAATTCAGAAAAGTAAGAGGTTTTTTTGAAGGAAATCCTTCTATTGTTATAAACAAAGGTGAGATTAATTTTAAGGAATTGAAAAAAAACAGAATGGATCTCAATGAGTTACAGAGTTTATTAAGACAAAAAGGTGTTTTTAGTTTTAAAGAAGTAGAGTATGCAATATTAGAATCCAATGGCTCTGTTAGTGTTTTGAAAAAATTTGAATATGGCCAACCGACTAAACAAGAACTAAAAATACCTATTAAAGAGATTTCTTTACCTGTTACGATAATAAGTGATGGTGAAATTTTGAAAAAAAACCTTGCATCCATCCAGTTCGATGAAAAATGGGTTAAGGAATTGCTGTATCAGTACGGTATCAAAGATATAAAGGAAGTCTTTTATGCTCAGTGGGATATGGCAGGCGGTTTATTTTTATCTAAAAAAATAAAATCATAGTTCAGTCAAATTAATCCCTCTCCAGGGATGGCTTTTGAGTTCTTATCTCAATCCATGGAATAAGTGGGTATCCTCAAAACTTGCCCCGGATAAATATAATCTTGATTCAATTGATTTAACTTGCTGATTTCATATATGGTTTTTCGGGTGTCTACATGGTCGGGACCGTATTCTTGAGCAATGTCCCAAAGTGTATCTCCAGAATCTACATAAACTTCTATATATTTAGGTATTGATGCACTCTCAACTGTATTTAGCCCAATTAACGTACCGACTCCACTGATTATCACTAAAGATACTATAATAATAAAAATTGAAAAACGAAATTTGTTTGCAATCCGTAGTTTTCTTCTCTTCACCTTCTCTTACCTCCTTAGAACATATGTTCTATTATTATATTATCAGAACGTTTGTTCTTTGTAAAGCAGTTTTTATAATTTTTTTCTTAATACCCCTTCTCCTTTATCATTTTTAGACAATTTAGTTATAGTAAGGAACTATTCTTACTAAAAACTTCATTAATCCCCATTTATTTCGACTTTTTTATCACTCTTGTTGATGATAAGATATTTGTATTCCATATCATACTGAGCGTAGGAGTGATTACATATGCAATTTGAAAGCACCCTTTTATATCGTTACAAACTGAGAAAATTAAATTTACGAGATGAAAGTATTTTGGAGAATCTGTGTACATGTTGCACAGACTATTACCGTATTACTGAAGGAAAAGCACCCGATATAAATAGTGCATCAAAAATAATTGAGGAAATTCCCCAAGGCAAGAAGTATAAGGACAAATATGTCATAGGCATCTTTGATTCTCATAATCAATTAATAGGGGTATTAGATATGATTAAAGATTATCCCTTAAAGTATGAATGGATCATATCCTTGTTGATGATAGATCCTTCCAAGAGACATATAGGTATCGGGAAATCCATACATAAATATATTAAAACCCAATTACAAAAAACAAATGCAGCACAAATAAGAATTTGTGTCACAGAAGACAATAAGTCTGCCTATAAATTTTGGAAAAGCCTTGGTTATACTGAAGAATTAAGAAAAAAATATCAATTAGGAAATAAGTATAGTGTTTTTATTGTCATGACATTAACTTTAATAAGTAAAAACAATTGAAATAATAAATCGCATATTTCTGCGGGCAGGTGCAAGACCAGCCCCTACATGAATTTACACTTCAACTCATACTTTCTATATTCTTTCTCTTTTTTCAAAATGTGTATGAAGAAGATTATGCGCCAAATCTCCAAACGGTTCCCCAAGAAATTCTTTGTAAAGCTTTAGAATTTCTGGATTTTCATGTGATTTTCTGATTTTTTTGTTTCTGTCTTCTTGATAAATGGCTTCTTGACGTTTCTTAATAATTTCATCGTTCCCATGATGATAAGGTTGACCTCCCCCAGCAATACACCCTCCAGGACAAGCCATGATTTCAATGGCATGGTAATTGGATTTCCCTTCTTTTATTTCATCAAGGATCAATCGAGCATTCCCTAATCCACTGGCTACAGCAATGTTTAATGTTTTGTCTCCTATTTCTACGGTAGCTTTTTTTACGCCATCCATTCCTCGTAATTGACTAAATTCCACATTTTTTAGTTCTTCCCCTGTTATCCACTCATAAGCAGTTCTTAAAGCGGCTTCAATGACACCTCCTGCAGCACCAAAAATAACAGAGGCTCCACTAGTTTCGCCCAAGGGCTTGTTAAACTCCCCTTCTGGAAGAGATTTAAAATCCATGCCCGTTTCTCTTATCATAGCACCCAGTTCCCGAGTGGTAATAACGATATCCACATTGTTTTGCTCATCCTTTGTGAGTTCAGGCCTCTTTGCTTCTGCTTTTTTTGCAATACAAGGCATAACAGAAACAACGACAATTTTATTGGGGTCAATTCCCATTTTTTTGGCATAGTATGTCTTAACGATTGTACCAAACATGATATGGGGCGATTTACAGGTAGATGGCACATGTATAAGATCCGGAAACTGATGCTCGATAAACTTAACCCAGGCTGGGCAGCAGTTTGTCAGAATCGGCAGTGTCTTGTTATTCTCCAATCTATAAATGAGTTCTGACGCTTCTTCCATAATGGTTAAATCCGCACCAAAATCTGTATCAAAGACTTCATCAAATCCCATTCGTTTTAAAGCTGTTGCCATTTTACCTGTTACAATGTTGCCAGATTCCATTCCGAAAAGCTCCCCTAAAGCGACACGAATAGCTGGTGCTGTTTGGACAACCACATGCTTGTCTGGGTCATTTAATGCTTCCCAAACCTTATCTGTATGAAACATTTCAGTTAACGCCGCCGTTGGGCATACCTGAACACACTGCCCACAATAAGTGCACGAAGATTCCACCATGGGAATATTAAAAGCAGGACCCACAAAGGAATTAAAACCACGACTGATTCCTGATAAAATACCACAGGTTTGTACCACGTTACAACCCGTTTCACAACGTCTACAATAAATACATTTGTTTGCATCTTTTACTATGGCATCGCTGGACATATCCTTTGGATAATCCATTCGCTCTCCTTCCCATCTTATTTCTCGAATATTTAGTTCTTCAGCCAAAGCTTGAAGTTCACATTCTAAATTTTTAGGACATGTAAAACACTCATTGGGATGGTTGGACAAAAGAAGCTCTACGGCCATTCTTCTCGCCGTAATGGCGCGCAAAGTGTCCGTACGAATAACCATGCCTTCTTGTGCTTTTGTAACACAAGATGGAACCAGTTTATTTCTCATGGGTTCATTTAATTCCACCATACAGACTCTGCAAGATGCTGTTTTATTATAAAGTTGCAAATCATGTAAATCCAGATGGCACAATGTGGGTATTTTTACCTCTGCTTCAAGAGCCGCTTCTAATATGGTAATACCCTCTGGAACCATTAAATCCTGATCATTTATTTTAATAGAAATCTTTTTGTTAGTGTCCATACTTATATTTACCTTCCTCACTTAAATGTTCATTATCTTGAATAAAACCTAAATATTCTTCCCAAAAATATTTCATTGTACTTATGATTGGGTTTGGGGCAGTTTGTCCAAGGCCACACAACGAGCTTCCTTTCACCATGCTTCCTAACTGTTTTAAGGCATCAATATCATTAAGGGTTCCTTTTTTATCGGTAATTTTGCATAATAGTTCATACATTCTTTTAGTACCGATTCTACAAGGAGTACATCTACCACAAGATTCATCCATAGTAAATTCAAGATAGAACTTAGCTATTTTTACCATATTGTCATTTTCATCCATGACAATCATGCCTCCAGATCCCATCATAGATCCTTTTTCAGTGAGACTTTCATAGTCAATAGGTGTATCCAATTGTTCCTCTATTAAAACCCCTCCGGAAGGGCCACCAGTTTGAACTGCTTTAAACTTCTTACCGCCTTGTATGCCTCCGCCAATATCAAATATAATTTCCCTAAGGGTTGTGCCCATAGGGACTTCAACGAGTCCCACGTTATTTATTTTTCCGGCTAAAGCAAAGACTTTTGTCCCTTTGCTTTTTTCAGTTCCTATAGAAGAAAACCATTGAGAACCTTTTATTATTATAGGTGCAATATTGGCAAAGGTTTCAACATTATTTACATTTGTGGGATACCCCCAAAATCCTTCTTCCGCCGGATAAGGGGGTCTGTAATTGGGCTCCCCTCTCTTCCCTTCACATGAATTGATTAGAGCCGTCTCTTCCCCACAAACGAAGGCACCTGCTCCATACTTGATTTGTATATCAAAATTAAAATCTGAGCCAAAAATTCCAGTGCCAAGAAGACCCAATTCTCGGGCTTGTTTTATAGCCGTATTGAGTCGCGATATGGCAAGGGGATATTCTGCCCGAATATAAATAATTCCTTTATTAGCTCCAATTGCATAAGCGCCTATGGCCATAGCTTCTAAAACATTATGAGGATCCCCTTCTAAGATGCTTCTGTCCATAAAAGCACCTGGATCCCCTTCATCCGCATTACAAATAATGAACTTTTTATCACTCACTTGCTTTTTTGTAATCTCCCATTTGACACCCGTAGGGAATCCACCGCCACCTCTGCCACGAAGACCTGATTTTTTTATTTCATCTATAACTTCATCTCTACTCATTTGGGTAAGAGCTTTACCAAGTGCTTCATACCCCCCCAGGGCAATATACTCATAGATATCTTCTGGATTAATTAACCCACAATTTCTAAGGGCAATCCGAAGTTGCTTTTTATAAAAAGGGATATTTTCTTGTTTGTCAATCTTTCCTTTTTCTGGTTCTCGGTAAAGGAGCCTATCAACGATTCTTCCTTTAACAATGTGTTCATCCACAATTTCTCTGGCATCTTTTGGCCCTACTCGAACATAGAAAACATCATCGGGCTCTATCTTTACAATGGGACCCTGTTCACAAAAGCCAAAGCACCCAGTTTTAATGACTTTAACTTCATCGCCATATCCACGAGCTTTTACAATCAATTCTAAATTTTTCTGAACTTTTTCGCTGTCGCTTGCGATGCAACCTGTCCCCCCACAAATTAATATATTAGTACGGGTTCTTGCCATATGCTTACTTCTCCTTTCACAAAACCCACGAAATTATAAATTATAGATAACAGATAAGAGATAACAGATAAGAGTTAAGGTGGAAATTATGACAAAGTCATAATTTCTTTCCATCATTATTCATTATTCATTGTTCATTGTTCATTTATTATCAGGCTCTTTCAAAATTCATTTCCAAAACAAGATCCTTTATAGGTTCGCCACCTTTTATATGTTTTTCAATGATGGAATGTACTTTATCAGGTTTCACGTTGCCGTATAATACTGGCTTTTCTCCTGGTTTATTGACTTGAACCGTGGGTTCTGAATGACAATACCCGATACACCCTACAGGCACGACTTTTACATGATTTAACTTTTCCTTTTGTATTTCATCCACAAAAGCATTCAGTGTTTCTCGTGCACCTGAAGAAATACCACAAGTAGCCATGCCAATCATCACTTCTATTTTGTCTGTAATAGAATCCCCTTCTTCACGAAGATTAACTTTTTCATAATGCTCTTCTCTAATTTTTTTCAACTCTTCAATTGTTTTTATTTTCATTTTTACCCACCTTCATCTCGCTATAAGTATTGATTATTCCATCTATATCCTCTACCTTAACACGCCCATATACTTTATCATCTACCATTACAACAGGCGCTAAACCACAAGCTCCAATGCATCGAACATCTTTCAGAGTAAACAAACCGTCTTCCGTGATTTCATTGGACTCCACAGATAACTTCTCCTTGAAATACTCTACAATGGCATCTGCGCCCCTTACAAAACACGCAGTCCCCATACAAACACTTATGGTATGTTTGCCTCTGGGCTTTGTGGTGAAATAGGAATAAAAACTGACAACCCCAAATACTTCAGCACCTGGGATTCCTAATTTTCTGGCGATATAAAGCTGTACATCTCTTGGAAGATATCCAAAAAGATTTTGTGCTTTATGAAGGGTCTCGATCAAAGCGCCATCCGTTGTTTCCATTTGATCTATGAATTTGCTCAGTTCATTAAATTTTTCTTTTGGGAGATTATCTGATATTGGTGCTGTCACACTAATCTCTGCAGGCTTTGTCATTTTAATCGTCCTTTCAACCCATAATTGTTCTATTAAATAATATCCCCTGCTTTTATTCATTTATCCCGTGATAGTAAAACTGCCCTCATTATTATTTTAGCAATGAGGGCAGTTTAAAATTATCTTTACATATATATCACTTTGTTTATAAACTATCAAGTTCAGAATGCATTTTTATAAAATACCAATTATCAAATACGCAATTAATGTAATTAGCGCTGCAACTGAAGCATAAGGCAGCTGTGTTTTAACATGATCAATATGATCCGAGGCAGCTCCAAAAGAGGCCAAAATAGTCGTGTCCGATAACGGAGAACAATGGTCTCCAAATACACCTCCACCTGCAATTGCACCAACTGTAGCAAATACCAAAGGATCAATTTGATTGCCTGTAAATGAGAAAGCTAACGGTATAGCAATGGGAATCATGATTGCGAAGGTTCCCCAAGATGTGCCTGTTGAAAAGGAGATACCAGCACAAAGAAGAAACACAATTAGTGGCAGTATGGTCGGAGTCAACCATGATTGTGTGCTTTCAATCACATATTGCGCGGTTCCGACTTCCTTACTGAGGGTATTGATTACGTAAGCCATGGCTAAAATAATAATTGCCGGCGTTACGCCTTTAATTCCTTGAACTGCTGTATCAAAAATATCTTTTATCATGAGTCTTTGAGCCACAAGTGCAATTCCCAAAAAGAATACAGCAAACATAAAGGCTTCTAAAGTTTTGGCTGACCCCAAAAAGATATAGGTTCCTACCGCAACACAGATAACAATTAACACAGGAAATATAAAGTTTATAAATAATCTTGGCTTCACAATCTCTTCGGCCATTTGAATCTCTGATAATTCGACCCCCATCAAGGGTTGAGCATTATCACCTAAAACCTTTCCTTCTTTCATTGCTCTCTCTTCTGCTCTTTTCATTGGACCAAATTCAGGAACAATACCAAGGGCAATAAGACCTACCATTAAGACAGCCAATATGGCATAAAAGTTGAAAGCTACTGACTTAAAAAACACTTGGGTTGCGACGGCGACGTCTGTTATGGGTCCATATCCAATTAATAAACCTGCAATAAAAACACCCCACGCACTAAATGGAATTAGAACTGCCATAGGTGCAGACGTCGAGTCACAAATATAAGCCAATTTTTCTCTAGATATTTTAGCTTTATCTGTTAAATCTTTCATAACTGGTCCAACAAAAAGTGGTGAAAAATAATCGCTGAAGAAAATAAACATTCCCAAGAACCAACCTAGGAGTTGAACACCTTTCCTAGTTTTTATTTTGCCACCAGCAACCCTGCTAAATTCAGCAGTTGACCCTGTCTTTAAGAAAAATGCGACCAATATACCTATAAAAACTTCTATCATTACGACCCATATAAAGTCCCCGTTTCCTAATGCTTTCATAAATATCCGTGGAAGACCCCAAAGACCTTCCCCTAAAATAAATAGACCTGTAATGCTTGCAAGTAAAAGGGAATAGACCGCTTCTCTTGTAATAAAGGCAAAAATGACAGCCATAACAGCTGGAAGAACTGACCATGCCCCATAGTTTACAATTCCATCACTATTTTCAGGAAACTCTCCTTTTACTAAAATAATTATGATTATTAGAGCAAATATAGCGAGGGAAATAAAGTTAAGCTTTTTAGTTTTAGCATTCTTTAGACTGATTGAATTTTCCATATTCAATCCCCTTTCTCTTATAATTTAATTATAATACATTTGTGAGCTTTTTGATTATATCTTTGCTTAATCCTAATGAATCAGGTGTTCTTTCTTTATTCTCTCTATATGGCCTATTCATAATGACAGAAGCAATATTGATAATAGAATCCATTAGGGGTGTTTCTACACCTATTTCTTTAGCAAGTTCTGACATAAAAACGAGTCCATAGCCTACATCTTCATTCAAATACCTATGTTCCAGTTGACTTTGGGCTTTAATACCTTTAAATCCATGGGCTGTTCGATATCCATTCATATAATTTTCTTCTTGCATATAACCTTGCATTTTACCGATTACAGGATCCGGAAGTATTGGAACATTTAATTTCTCACCAATAAGAAGTCTCTCTTTATCGAGGGCTTCAATTAACCTTCCTACACTGGGCATGACCCCCTCTTCGTAAAATAAAAATTCTTCTGCGCGTTCAATCAATGCTGCGTTCATTAAAGTCACCGCTGGATGTATGATAGGGTTCGCATTTTGTAGTATTGTTTGCAAAACATGTTTTGCCGGTAATAATGCTGGATATACGTCTTGAATTTCTTTTAGCACTTCTTCTGTCAATGTAGATGGAACTGCCGATAAAAAAATACCTCCTTTCAATTTTAAATAGATTTGTACTTTACCAGGTTTTATAATTCTACAAGCATAAGGCAATGTAGAAGTCTCTGCGATAACAATGGATTCATCATTCAATTCGTATCCCAGACTGCTTTTAAATATCAAACTACCTCCACAAGACCCGGGGCATACTATGATTTTTTGACCTTTTTGAATAAAGTCCTTAGAAGCTTGTGCAAATTTTTTTGTGCTGAATGCCGGTCCAACAACCATTATTAGCGCTGCATCAACAATAACCTTTTCAATGTCATGACCTGCATATTTGATCTTTGCAAAACCTGAAAAATCTCCTTCAACCAACACCCCCCCTTTTTCATTAATGGCTCTAATATTCTCATGGAATTCTTCGAAATCGAATAGAAATACCTCATAACCTTTTAGACTAAAATCTGCAGCTACTGCACATCCTCCGTTACCTGAACCTAAAACAGCAACTTTCATATTTGACTACACATCCTCTCTTTTAATAGTATTTAATGCTGTTACTGCTTTCATATAAGGGATATTAAATTTTTCTGCTGTTTCTTTTATTGTTAATCTTCCTTTATAAAAACTTAAGCCTTTTCTAAAACATTCATCTTCAGTTAAAGCTTTTTCTAATCCAAGATCAGCAATTTTTAAAGCATAGGGAAGGGTTATGTTGCTAAGTGATTGGGTAGCAGTTTGAGAAAATGCAGAGGGAATGTTATCAACCGCATAATGCATAATACCCTCTTCAAAATAAACGGGATTATCATGGGTTGTAGGTCTTGAAGTTTCAATGGCCCCCATTTCATCACAAGATACGTCAACAATTAAAGCATTAGGTTTCATTGTTTTTAAGTCTTCTCTATAAATTAAATGCCCTTTCGAATTCTTATTCCACAAAATACAATTGATCAGCACATCTGCATATTTCAATGTTTCAACGATATTGCTTCGGTTAGAATAAAGCAACTCTACATTATTGGGTAATTTATATTTTGCTTCTTCTAATTTTTCCATGTCCTTATCTAATACAGTGACTCTATTCCCCAATGCTGCGGCCAATTCAGCCGCCCCTAACCCCGAGCTGCCCGCTCCAATGATTGCAATAGAAGGTGATTTAACGCCATGCACGTTTGCAAGCATCAACCCTTTACCCCCATGTATGCTTTGAGAATGCGTCATTGCAGCAATAAAGCCACCCTTTCCCGCAATCTCACTCATGGGTTTTAGGAGAGGGAATCCACCATTTGCGTCTTCAATATCCTCATAAGATACTGCAATAACCTTTTTTCCCAGCATTACTTCTGTCATTTCTAAGTTCGAATTTGAATGTAAATAGGTGAAAATGATGAGTCCTTCTCTCATATATCTGTACTCAGATGGTAAAATTTCTTTTACCTTATAAATCATTTCTGCATTTTTATAGACATCCTCAACACTTGTACAAAATGCGCCTGATTTTATATAATCTTCATCCCTATATCCGCTACCAACTCCTGCATTTTTTTCAATAAAAACTTCATGTCCTTTTTGAACAAAATCTCTAACCCCTGTTGGCGTTATAGCAACTCGATATTCATTACTTTTTATTTCTTTTGGTACTCCAATTCGCATCACGTTACCTCCATATAATCTTTTTCAATTCTTAAGCCTTATATAGAGCAACTTATATGCCAATCTCTCAAAGCATTGGAAATGCTGTATTTGTTTAAAGTGCCTATGTAAAAGAAAGACGTTTCGCCAATTATTTGTCGGTATAATTAAGCTTAAAAAAAATACCGCTAAGTTTTTAGCGGTATTTGAAATAGGCGACAGTTATTCGTCACTTGAACAGTTCTAAATCAATCTGGTATAAATTTATTTTGTATTTTAAAGTTTGTCTGGGTATCTTTAATAATTCCCCTGATTTTGTAAGGTTCCCACCTGTATGTGTCAATGCTTTTATAATCATTTCTGTCTCAACTTTTCTCACTTCATCATTTAATGCTGTCCAAGTCGTAAAATCTTGATGCTGTAGTTTGCTTTTTTTGTTGGTAGTGTTATCCTCTATAATATGCTTCATATAGATGGGCAAGTGCGTAATTTCTAGTATTTTTTCATCTGTTATGCTCACCATGGATTCGATAATGTGCTTCAATTCTCTGACATTACCCTTCCATTCATAATTAATAAATAATTTTAATAAGTTTTTGGAAATACCATTTACCTTTTTATTGTACATTTTATTACTAATGTTTATAAATTCATGGATATATAAAGAGATATCCTCAACTCTCTCTCTTAGAGGAACCAATCTAAGTATTCCACTACTAAACCGATAAAAAAGGTCTTCCCTTAGCAATTTATTTTTTATTGCTTCCATAGGGTCTATATTCATCGCTGCAATAATTTTTACATTTATTCTTCTTTCTTTAGTTGAGCCTACTGCTCTGATAACACGATCTTGCAATACCCTTAATAGTTTTGCTTGAAGATTTAAAGGCATGGAATTTATTTCATCTAAAAACAATGTCCCTCCGTTAGCTATTTCAAATAAACCCTCGGATTTTTTTGCTCCTGTATAAGCCCCTTCCTCCGTGCCAAACAATAACGATTCAAAAAGGCTTTCAGGAATTGCAGCACAGTTTTGAGCTACAAATTTTTCTTCGTTGCGCTCACTATAATCAACCATTGCCTGCACAAACATTTCTTTTCCTGTTCCTGTTTCACCATAGATTAAAATTGGGTTTTCTGATTTTGCATATATTTTTGCTACTTCAATATTCTTTTCCATTTCCTTATTTGAAGTAATAATTTCTTCAAAAGATACTTTCTGAGGAGATATTTTAGCTTCAATTACTGATTCTTTTTCATTTTTCTTTATTAATTTTGATTGAATGTCATCATCAATAGAAGTAATATCCTTAGAAAGTTCAATTGCGCCAACAATTTCTCCCTTATTAATAATGGGAATCGTTAAATTTCTTGTATTAAAAACATTCCCGTTCATATCAATAAACTTTTGGTTTTCTTTAATCACAATCTTTCCGGTTTTAATACATTCAACCATTGAACTTTCGGCATGTTTCATGTTTGGGTATATTTCGAAGAAATTTTTGTTTAAATAGTCTGAATAAGTGTTTTCATGTAAGCTGCCATCAAAACGCGGGTTAAATCTCAATGTATGAATGATCGTATAATACTTGTCAACAATTAATACAGAATCCACATAATCCATGGTCCAATTGTTTTTATTAACCATTAGCAGTCCCCCAAACATTATTAATAATATGATTATACAGAAATTTCTATATTATAGCAATTTCAGGACAATGCCTCTAATTAATATGGTATTCCTTAACGCTTAATCGAATCCTTTAATCAGTTTTTCTTCCAGCATGGTTTGCATCGCTTTCATGATCCCATACTTTGAACTTTCATAAGTTAATCCCCCTTGAAAGTATACGATATATGGCTCGCGAATGGGTGCATCTGCACTCAATTCAATGGATGAACCCTGTACAAAAGCGCCTGCGGCCATAATGACTGGATCTTCGTAACCCGGCATATTCCAGGGTTCTGGCTTTACATGTGAATCTACGGGTGCAGCCGCCTGAACCCCTTGGCAAAAAGCAATGACTGCTTCTGGAGAACCCAACTTAACAGACTGTATGATATCACTTCTAGGTTCAGTGTGTTTAGGACACACTTCATAACCAAGATTCTCAAATATTTTGGAGCAGAGAATAGCACCTTTTACCGCACCATTAACTGTTTTGGGTGCTATAAAAAGACCTTGAAACATATTCCTGGTCTGTCCAAAAGTCAGCCCACATTCTTTACCGATGCCTTGGGAGGTCATTCGATAGGAGATCTGTTTGATTAGATCTTTCCTTCCCACCACGTATCCTCCAGTAAGAGCCAATCCTCCTCCTGGATTCTTTATAAGAGAACCTGCCATTACATCTACACCTACTTCGGTAGGTTCAAGAATATCTAAAAATTCTCCATAACAATTATCTACCATACATATGATATTTGGATTGATTTTTTTAATGAAACTTGTCCATTCTTTAATTTCATCAATGGTAATGGCCTTTCTCCAACCATAACCAGTTGCACGCTGTAAAGATATCATTTTAGTTTTTTCTGTTATGGTCTGCCGTAATTCTTCAAAATCAATCTTTCCCTCAGGAGTTAATTCAACTTGTTTATATCTAATACCGAATTCCTTTAAAGAGCCATTATTCTCCCCTCGAATTCCAATTACTTCTTCTAAAGTATCATAAGGCTTTCCTGAGGCATAGATCAATTCATCTTCAGGACGCAAAATCCCTGCCAGGGTTAATGTTAAGGCATGGGTTCCATTTACTATGGTAGGTCTAACAATGGCGTCTTCTGTACCAAAAAGCTTTGCATAGGCTTTCTCAAGGGTCTCTCTCCCTACATCATCGTAACCATAGCCTGTATTCCAACCAAAATGCATATCACTCAAACGGCATTTTTGAAAAACATCTAATACCTTGTATTGGTTGTATGCCATTGTATCATCCAATGCGTCATAGATTTCAGTTAGCTGTGTCTCAGCTTTGTGGATAAGATCAATGATTAAAGGGTCAATTCCCATTCTTTCTACTAAAAATTGCTCCGTTTTTCCTGACATGTTTGTCTCCTTGGATAAAGAATTAAGTTTAAGTGGACGCCTTTGGCGTAGGTTAAGTTGAGTGTTAAGTTTAAGTGGACGCCTTTGGCGCAGGTTAAGTTGAGTGTTAAGTTTAAGTGGACGCCTTTGGCGTAGATTGAGTTTAAATAGAAGATTCTGTGAAATAAATCCACCATAACTGTTATCTATTATCTTTTATCTCTTATCTTTCACTTAAGTTCTTCCATTGGTTCTCCAATTTCTATGATGTGAAAATCGGGGTCATAAAATCGCATGACTTTTTGCCCCCAAGGTTGCGCTTGAATTCCGTGTATAAACACTACATGATTTTTGAGTTTTTCATATAAAGTGTCTATTTCAGCTTCTTCAAAATATAATTCAAAATTTCCTGATTTTTTTGTAATCATGTTATGCTTTTCTCCAAGGAGATTTTTAAAATGATCCTCCAAATGAATGGCAAAATCACCTTCAAAAACCAAATTCTCACCGTAATCAAACTTAACCTTTTGACCTAGTAAATTTTCATAAAAATCTCTTGATACCTTCATATCTTTCACAACTATTAATGAGCAAATAAATTTCAAAATATCACGCTCCTATGTAATAAAGTGGGACAAGCCCAAAATTAAAAAAGTGGAAGTTTAAGTGTGAGTTTAAGTGCAAATGGAAGCAATTACATATTATTAATCCAGGTGGATTTTACGGATCCAAAATCATCTAAATTGACACCTATACTCATTTTTACTTAAACTTACACTTCTACTACTATTTATACTTCTATCTAATCTTTTTCTTCTATTCAAATGTGCGGGCAGGCACAGGGACCAGCCCCTACTATTTAAATCAGGGGATTTTGTGCAACAAAATTCTTCCTTAACTATTATCTATTATCTTTTATCTCTTATCTTTCGTCTTCTATTTCTATCTTATAGACCTATTTCTCAAACTCATCCAACCACTCAAAATTCTTAACCAGTTCTCTTTTAAGATTCTTCTTATGTGCGGCATAGAGCTGGGTTGTGGTGATATTTTCATGATCCAATAAATTCTGCACATCGTAAATTGAATTTCCCTGCTCAATTAAAGATGTGGCCGCTGTAGCACGGAGTTTATGAGGACTATAGCCTAAAGCTCGTACAGTTCCCATGGCAACAGAGGTGTATTTTTTAACAAGTATGCGAATGGCTCTTTCTGTCATTCTTTTTTTTTGTAGAGATAAAAAAAGAGCATCTTTATTTTCACTTGTCAACAGATCATTAGAGGGTCTTTCTGAATGAATGTAATCCGTTACGACTTTTTCAACAGACTTATTTAAAGGCATCACAACCTCTTTTCCTCGTTTTCTAAAAATCTTAAACTCTCCTCTTACAAAATTAAAAGAAGATATGTTTAACTGGTGAAGCTCATAAAGCCTGAGTCCATATGTTACAAACAATATAATAATTGCCGTATCTCTTAATTGGGTTTTTTTCCAGTATTCCTTTTCTTTATCAGTTAATCCTTCTCCTCTGGAAACGGAGTCGATCATCCTCTTGACTTCATAATCATCCAACCTTTTTATTTCCCTTGAGCCAGCCTTTGGTAATTTAATAGGATTAAACCCATCTGTAATGTTTTTATCCAAAACTTTATCTCTGTACAGATATTTAAAAAGTACTGAAAGAGAAGATTGTTTTCTTGCTAAGGACCTGTTATGGTTTTCAAAAACATAAATCACATCACCCTTTTCAACATGATACCGACTACAAAAATCACCAATAAACCGATTGATCACCCTTGAATCAATACGGTTAAAGTCCTCTGTTGATATAGAGTTAAGTTCCTTAGCATTTGTTATATCCGTTTCATTTATTAAGTACTGACAGAAAAATTTTATATCCGAAAGATAAGATAATCGAGTGGTAGGCAAAACATTATTTTTTAAGAAAATAAAAAAATCTTTCAAAAAAATAGGTAATTCTCTCTCAATACCTAAACTCTTTTCAATAATTTCGTTTTCATTTTTAACGATATTATCGGGTTTATCACTTTTATTATGTACTTTTATCTCTTTTTTCACTTAAGCTCTCCACCCTTAAAGGAACTATTCTTCAACGTCTTTAAAAGTATCTGGGTTAAAAATCACATTTTTTGAAGGGATAATGGTAGAAACAGCATGTTTATAAATCATTTGTTGCTTATTGTCCCCTTCTAAGATAATAATGTAACTATCAAACCCCTTAACCAACCCTTTGATTTGAAAACCATTCACTAAGAAAACGGTGATGTTTGTTTTTTCTTTTCTTACTTGATTAAGAAAAGCATCCTGTAAATTAATAGAACTCTTCAAAATAATAATCCTCCCTAATCTTTTCTCAACTGAGGCAATATATATAGCATTATATCATTAATAATCTCTTCATTAAAAGAATAATTAGAAAAATTATACCATTTTGTATGATGATACCTTTTGAACCAGGTCAGTTGTCTTTTTGCATACCTTCTGGTATTCCTTTTAATGAGCCAAACAGCGTAATCAAAATCATACGCGCCATTCATATATCCAATCAACTCTTTATAGCCAATACCTTTCATGGAAATATCATCCTCTGTTAACCCTAAAGCCACCAATTCTTTTACTTCCTCCAAAAGACCAGATTCAATCAACACATCTACTCTGCTATTGATGCGTTCATATAAAGCGTCACGGTTTCTGGTTAATCCGATTAAAATATATTGATAATCCACATTTTCTATAAAGGATTCTTCAAATCCTTTTATTCCTTCTCCTGTCTCCTTAAAAACTTGTATGGCACGAATGACACGTTTTAGATTGTTGGGATGGATTCTTTCTGCCATAGAGGCATCCAATGTTTTTAATTGGTCATGTACAAATTCATTTCCATATTGAGCCGCCTCATCTTCTAACCTTTTTCTAAAACTCTCATCAGAAGGCAATGTGGAAAAATTCATATCATAGAGTATGGAATGGACATAAAGGCCGGTGCCCCCCGCAATAATTGGCGTCTTTTTCTTTTCAATCACCCTTTTTATATATGACTTTGCTTGTTTTTGATAGTCGGATACGGAAAATGGTTTTCGGGGATCAATTTCATCTATCAAATAGTGCTGAATCCCTTTCTTTTCAATTTCTGTAGGTTTGGCACTTCCAATATTCATATATTTATAAATTTGCATGGAATCCGCTGAAATAATTTCCCCATTGATTTTTTCTGCAATGTCCACTGATAATTGGGTTTTTCCTACAGCTGTTGGTCCAAACAAAACAATAACTTTTTTCATCTTCTTGGTCTCCTGTTAAGTTCTTTTAAACATCTTATCAATATCTGCCTCTGTCAACTTAATGAAGACTGGACGTCCATGAGGGCAGGTGTATGGATTTTTTGTTGTTGACAATAGCTTTAGTAAATGAAGAATCTCTTTATGGTCAAGGTGGTCATTTGCTTTCACCGCTTTCTTACAGGCTCTACTGATGATTTTTTCCATGTTGCTTCTAATAAGGGGTTGTGCTTGGATATTTTCAATCAACTCTTCTATAAACAACTTTGATTCTGTTATTCCCAGGAATGTTGGTATGGCTTTAATGATAAAAGAATTATTGCCAAAGGCTTCAATTTCATAACCTAATTTCCAAATAAAGTCCATATTTTCCATAGTATTGTGGGTATCTGAAACGGATAGTTCTAAAACTATGGGGCTTAATAATCTTTGACTTAATATAGATTGAGTGTCGTATTCATTTAAAAATTGTTCATAAAGAACGCGTTCATGAGCAGCGTGGTGATCTATTAAATAAAAATTATCTTCATCATTGGCAGCTATATATGTGTTGAAAACAAGACCCAACACATTGAGTTCATTAATATAAAAAGGTTTTAATTCTTCAGTCTTTATTTCTTCCTCCTGAGGAGCTTCTAATTCAAAATTATAAGCTTTATTACGATTAATTGAGTCCACCTTGTCACTCTGAAAGTTATGAGAGGCCTCTTTGGTTTGCAATAATGTTTTTATGTCAACCTGTTCTGCTTTTTCTTCCTTTATAAAATGACTTTCATTTTTCATTTTCTCTTTTTCTTGGTTTATTTTGGGAATGATGACAGGTTGCCTCAATGCCTCTAAAAGCGCTTTTCTCATAAATTCTTCTATTTCTTTTTCATTGTTAAATTTAATTTCGTGTTTATTGGGATGAATATTCACATCAATTAAATTGGGGCGTACTTTAAGAAAAATAAATCCAATGGCATATCTGCCTTCGGATACCAGTTCTTTATAGGCATCATTGAAAATCTTATCCAGCACCTTGCTTTTGATCACACGGCCATTCACAAAGAAAACCTGGTTTTTTTTACTGGGTCGCGTATGAAATGGAGGCGAAATAAAGGCTTTAATTTCAAATGCTTCATTTTTTGAATTTAGTTTTATCAGATCTTTTCCAATCTCTGTATTATAAATACTGATAATATTCTTTGCAATGTCTTTATCTCCACTAGTAGAAAATAGTATTTGACCATTGTTAATGACTCGAAAACGAATATCTGAAAAAGCCAAAGCAATTTTCGATAAAAAATCAATAATAAGATTAGATTCTGCTCCATCAGTTTTTAAGAATTTAAGTCTTGCAGGCACATTATAAAATAAATCAGATACAATAATGGTGGTGCCATCTGTGCAACCAATTTCTTTCTTTTCAGTAATATTTCCACCGGATAAAAAGAGCTGAATCCCTGTTTTGTTTGACTTTGTCTTCGTGATGATTTCTGTATGAGAAACTGCCACGATACTTGAAAGCGCCTCCCCTCTAAAACCCAAGGAAGAGATTTCTTCCAGATCCTCCACATTCTTAATTTTACTGGTTGCGTGCCGTTCAAAAGCAGCTTGCACGTCTTCTGGTAATATTCCTGTTCCATCATCTGTTACGCGAATATAGTTTTTCCCACCTTGTTTTATTTCTACAATGATGGTTTTCGAACCAGCATCTATTGAATTTTCAACGAGTTCCTTTACGATGGAAACGGGTCGATCCACCACTTCTCCCGCCGCAATTTTATTCGCCGTCTCTTCAGAAAGTCTTAAGATTCGATTATTATCCAATCTGTTCACCTGCTTCCTCAGCTTCATGGATCAACTCAGCTAAAATATTGACAGCTTGTATGGGCGTTGTATTTAATAAATTAATGTTCTTAAGTTTATCTAAGAGTTTATTGCTCTTTATATCGAAGAGAGAAGTTTGTTCTTCCGTAATCTCAGAAACTTTACGAGTCAGATGAACCTCTGAACTTTTATTTTCAAGCTCTGTTAGCTTTTTTGATGCATTTTGCAAGAGTTCATCAGGAACTCCAGCAAGCCTTGCAACTTGAATGCCATAACTTTGATTGGCACAGCCTTCGATGATTTTATGAAGAAATATGACATCATCGTCTTTTTCTTTTACATCTACATTTAAGTTTTTAACACCTGGAATCAAGCCTTCTAATTGGGTTAATTCATGATAGTGTGTTGCAAATAAAGCTTTTATTCTCATTAAATGGTGACACATATATTCCACAACCGCCCAAGCGATACTTAAGCCATCATAGGTACTGGTTCCTCTCCCAATTTCATCTAATATCACCAGGCTTTTTTCTGTAGCATTGTTTAAAATATAGGCCAACTCACTCATCTCAACAAGGAATGTACTTTGGCCTTGGGCGAGATTGTCAGAGGCACCAATTCGAGTAAAAATACGATCCACAATACCGATTTGAGCCTCCTCTGCAGGAACAAAGCAACCGATCTGTGCCATCAATACAATAATGGCGGTTTGTCTCATATAAGTTGATTTCCCTGACATGTTTGGACCTGTAATCAGTAAAAAACTGCTATCATCGGAGCCGATATAGGTATTATTGGAGACAAACATGCCGTTTTTTATGGACAATTCAACTACTGGATGCCTGCCTTTTATTATTTTAATAATACCAGAGTTGTTAACCTTTGGCTTAACATAATTTAATCTTTCACTTACCTCTGCAAAAGACATCAAAACATCTAAATTTCCAATGGCTTGTGCTGTCTCCTGAATGGTAACAATACGTTTTTCAATGGCGTTTCTAACTTCTAAGAAAGTCTCATATTCAAGCTGATTTATCTTCACCTCAGCATTGAGCACCTTAAACTCCATTTCTTTTAATTCTGGAGTAATAAACCGTTCACAATTGGAAAGAGTTTGCTTTCTTATATAGGTATCCGGTACTAAGTGATAATATGATTTCGTCACTTCAATATAATACCCAAAGACTTTATTAAAGCCCACTTTAAGTGATTTGATTCCCGTATTGGCTCTCTCAATGTTTTCCAGATTGGCAATCCACTGCTGTCCTCCGGATATGGCTGACTTCAAATCATCCAATTGGGTGTTGAAACCATTTTGGATTAAACCGCCTTCTTTTATGGTATAAGGAGGGTCCTCCACAATAGATTTAGAAATTAAATCACAGATATCCATCATGGGATCAATGGTATCTCGCAGAGCTCTCAATAAAGGAGCCTCCAAGGCTTCCAGATCGCTTCTAATATCCGGCAAGACTTCCAACGAGCTTTTTAAAGCAGTTAAATCTCTTCCATTAGCTGTTTTGCAAGCAATTCTACCTGAAAGTCTTTCTAAATCATATACTTTCTTCAGAAATTCCTTTAAATTATTTCGATTCATACTGTTCTGACAAAGTGCTTCCACTGCTCCTAATCTCAACTCAATATGATTGAGGGTATTCAAAGGTTCTTTAATCCATTGCTTCAGCTTTCTGCCACCCATGGCAGTATTGGTTTTATCCAGGACGCTTAGCAATGATCCTTTTATTTCTTGATCAGATACCGTTTCTACCAGTTCTAAATTTTTTAAAGTAGCTTTATCCAAAGCCATGTGATTCCTTAAATCGTATAGATCGATTTTATTTAGATTCAAAAAAATGTTTTTCTGAGTTTCTGATAGATAGCCTAAGATGGCCCCTAACGCTCTAACCGTATGGGGTTTTTCGTCCAATCCCAAACCCTTCAAGGCTTTCACTTTAAAATAATTCATAATTCGGTCAATGGCATAATCTTCTTTATAATAGAAATCCTTAATTTTATTTATAGGGGCGTTGGAGCCACTGGAAATTTCATTGAATATTTTTTCGTTTTCCCAGTCTGAATAATCATTTATAATCATCTCACTGGGTTTAATTTTAACAATTTCATTTAAAAGCATACTCAAGTATCCTTTTTCAGTGATTTCTGAAGCTCTTAATTCTCCAGTTGATATATCCGCATAGGCCAGTCCCACACCCGCCTCATCTATGAAAATTGAAAGTAAGTAGTTATTTTCCTTTTCCTTGAGCATATTAGGGCTGATGACCGTCCCAGGCGTTACTACTTTCACGACATCTCTTTTCACGATGCCTTTTGTCTGGGAAGGGTCTTCTGTCTGTTCACATATAGCTACTTTGTAACCTTTATTAATCAATTTAGCAATATAGTTATCGGCAGCGTGATGAGGCACACCACACATAGGGGCTTTCTTCTCTTGGCCACACTCTCTTCCTGTCAGAGTAATTTCAAGCTCTTTAGATGCAGTCATGGCATCCTCAAAAAACATTTCATAAAAATCCCCTAATCGAAAAAAAAGGATGCAGTCCTTATATTTATCTTTAATTTCAAAATATTGTTTCATCATGGGTGTTAAGTTTTTCATGTGTTCCTCCAACTGAAAATTTTACAAAATTATTTTTCCACAAAATCTATTACTATTTTACAATAATTTCATTCATAATAAAAGAACCATATGGACAATTGCCATACAATACAGTGAATAAATCATTTTATCATACAAATAATAAATAGAAACAATACTTTTATAAAAATGAAATATACACTATGAATGTTTGTGACATAAAACTCGAATCGCATTCTCAGGAGGAAAAAATGAAATCAAACCAGACAAAAGAAAACAAAATTCAAGAGAAAGAAAATAAAACGAAAGAAAAAAATATGAAAAAGCCTATTGAAAGCCATGAAACCGCAGCATGGGCCAATATTGAATCCACATACCCTGTTTCAAATGTTGCCCGCCCCAATGAAAGTCAAGTCATTAATGCAAAAGAATACGTAGATTCAAATAAGAAATAAAAAAGACTCCTTGGAGTCTTTTTTATTGGTTTAAGCTCAACTTTCCCACCACAAAGGTAAAGGGACACACCTTTCGCTTAAGGGTCTATCTTTCTAAGGAATGTCCCTGGTCTATTAACATCCAACTTACCTTTTCGTGCAAAAGTTGGTAGTTAATAGCTTTCAAGCAACGATAATTCCGATTTTACTCTACCTCCAGAAAATAAATTGCTTATTTTGTTTTACAAGAGCTCTACCCCAACATTTGACACAGAGCCTAAAAGGAAAATGGCAGACAGCTAAAACTCACTGTCTGCCTACTACGGTTTATTTCTTTTATTTATAAGATATTATTATCTGATAGTTTCTTATACTTTTCATACCTTTGTTTCGCATGCTTCTCTGCAATTTCGAACATTTCCTCGGCAATATCCGGAAATACATTCATTAATTGTGTGTATCTGACCTCACCATTTATAAAGTCTTGAAAAGGTATGCTGGGCTCTTTGGAATCCAAAGTAAATGGGTTTTCTTCTCTTTCCTTTTTTTCAGGATCGTATCGATATAACTGCCAATGTCCTGCATCCACTACCTTTTTTTCTTCAAAGATACTTGTTTCCATCCCTTTCTTGATACCATGACTTACACAAGGCGCATATGCGATGATCAAAGAGGGCCCTTTGTATTTCTCTGCTTCTATTATGGCCTTTAGAGTATGGTTCATATTGGCCCCCATGGAGATTTGAGTCACATAGACATATCCGTAGCTCATAGCCATCATACCCAAATCCTTTTTGCGAATTTTTTTCCCTGACGCTGCAAACTTTGCTATTGCCGCAGTTGGCGTAGCTTTGGAAGATTGTCCCCCAGTATTGGAATAGACCTCCGTATCCATTACGAAAATATTGATGTCATCTCCAGAAGCAAGAACATGGTCCAATCCACCGTATCCTATATCATAAGCCCAACCATCTCCGCCAATGGACCAAAATGACTTTTTAATGAGAAAATCTTTCTTTTCTAAAATTTCTTCTATTATAACATCTCCATTGATATTATTATTCTTAATTGCATCCAGTACTTTTTTTGTGCTTGTTTTGGATTCTTCTCCATCATCCATTGTTTTAATCCATTCTGTAAAAGCATCTTTTAGGTTCTCTGGCAAATTACCCTTAACAGCTTCCTGCATTAAATCTCGTATCCGTTCTCTTATTTGTTTAACCCCTAAAAACATCCCATAACCATACTCAGCGTTGTCTTCAAATAATGAATTGGCCCATGCAGGACCTTTTCCTTCGGCAGTAGTGGAATACGGAATAGAAGGTGCGCTGGCGCCCCATATAGAAGAACAGCCTGTCGCATTTGCAATCATCATTCTATCTCCAAAAAGTTGCGTTAAGAGCTTAATATAAGGTGTTTCACCACATCCGGGACAAGCACCATTAAACTCCAGAAGGGGTCTGATAAATTGACTTCCTTTTATGGTCTTTTTATCTACGTACGCACTTTTATCTGAAAGGGTCATTGCAAATTCCCAGTTTTCAGATTCCGCTTCTATTTCCTCTTCTGCCGATTTCATAATCAAAGCTTTTCCTTTTGCCGGACAAATGTTCGCACAATTTTGACAGCCCGTACAATCAAGGGGAGAAATTTGAACTCTCATCTGAAAACCGTCCAAGTCTTTCCCTGCAGCTTTCTTTGTTTTAAAGGATTCTGGTGCTCTTTTTTCCTCCTCAACATTTAAAAGGAAGAGCCTCACCGTAGCATGGGGACAAATGTAGGAACAAAAACCACATTGAATACACTTATCAATTTGCCATTCCGGCACCATGGGCGCAATTCCTCTTTTCTCATACGCTGTGGTTCCTAAGGGATAAGATCCATCTGCCATATCAGAAAAAGCGCTAACAGGCAGTTCATCCCCTTCCTCTTTGGCCATTTTCCTTTGTATTTTTTTAACAAACTCTGGTTCTTCTTTAGTAGGGCTTTTTTCATCATCTTTTGCGTTGATCCAGTCTTTGGGAACATTTACCTTTTCAATTTTCTCTATGCCCTGATCAACGGCAGCGTTATTCATTTCTACAATTTTTTTGCCTTTTTTTCCATAAGTTTTTTCAATTGAATCTTTGAGATGGGTTACAGCTTCCTCAACCGGTATAACCTTTGCAAGTTTAAAAAAGGCAGCTTGCATAATCATATTGATTCTATTAGAGAGTCCTATCTCTGAAGCAATGGACAGAGCATCAATCATATAAAAATTAATGCTATTTTTAGCAATATAATTCTTAATAGAAGCCGGAAGGTTTTCATCTAATTCATCCTGACTCCAAGGACTGTTTAAAACAAATATTCCTCCTGGCTTTAATCCTTTCAGAATATCATATTGATTCAAAAAAGAACTATTATGACATGCCATATAATCTGCTTCAAAAACCAGGTACGGAGACCTTACGGGTTTTTTTCCAAACCTTAGATGAGAAATGGTTGTGCCCCCTGATTTTTTACTATCATAGGAAAAATAACCTTGAACATATAAATCAGTATTGTCACCAATTATTTTAATGGCTGCTTTATTGGCTCCAACAGTTCCATCAGAACCTAATCCCCAGAATTTACAGCTTATAGTGCCTTCCGGTATGGTATCAATCCTATCTTCTTCAGGTAATGAAGTATCGGTGACATCATCCACTATACCAATGGTAAAGTCATTTTTAGGCGTCTCATTTTTTAAGTTATTAAATACAGAAATAATCTGTGAAGGACGTGTGTCTTTAGATCCAAGCCCATATCTTCCTCCAACGATAACAGGAGGGTTGCTTAAATGACTCACAACCTTTACCACATCTAAATATAAGGGTTCCCCAGTCGCCCCTGGTTCTTTGGTTCGATCTAAAACGGCTATTTTTTTTACGGTTTTAGGCAGTACTTCCAACAGGTGTTTTTCTGAAAAAGGTCTGTATAAATGTACTTTGATGGCACCTACTTTTTCTCCAGTTGAAATTAAATAATCAATGGTTTCTTCTATGGTATCACTAACAGAACCCATTGCGATAATCACAGATTCAGCATCTTTGGTTCCATAATAGTTGAAAGGTCTGTACTGACGCCCTGTGATCTTTTCTAATTCTTTCATATAGCTTACGACAATATCCGGCACCTCTTCAAAATATTTGTTTTGAACTTCTCTACCCTGAAAGTAAATATCAGGGTTTTGAGCGGTTCCTCTCACCACAGGATGCTCAGGATTTAACCCTCTATTTCTAAATGCTTTTATTGCCTCATAATCAATGAGCTTTTTAACGTCCTCATATTCAAAAACATCTATTTTCTGATATTCATGGGATGTTCTAAATCCGTCAAAAAAATGAATAAAGGGCATTCTTGCTTTTATGGCTGAGAGATGCGCAATCAATCCTAAGTCCATAGCTTCCTGAACATTTGAAGAGGCAAGAAGCGCAGCCCCCGTTTGACGACAAGCCATTACATCCTGATGATCTCCAAAAATAGAAAGAGCATGGGTGGCAATGGCTCGTGCTGAGACATGTAAAACGCCTGGCAATAATTCTCCCACCATTTTGTAAATATTTGGAATCATTAATAAGAGTCCTTGAGAAGCAGTATAAGTTGTAGCCAATGCGCCTGCAGCCAATGTCCCATGCATAGCACCTGCAGCCCCAGCTTCAGACTGCATTTCTGCTACTTTAACCTCTTGTCCAAAAATATTTTTTTTCCCGTGAGATGACCACTCATCAACATTTTCCGCCATAGGAGAAGACGGAGTAATGGGATAAATGGCAGCTACCTCAGTAAGTAAATAGGATGCATATGCTGCAGCCTGATTTCCGTCCATAGTTTCAAGTCGTGACATATTTCAATCTCCTTTTCTAATCATTTCATGTAACTCTTAGTATTTCCTATACCACATGAAATATTATGGCAATTTCCTGATTCTTTTATTAATAGAAGTTTATTGAGAAGGGTCTAATCCGAAAAATAAACTATTTTTTGACAAATAACGATAAAATGTATTAATATAGAGACAATTAAACGGCCATAAAGGAGGAAATCATATGTTTCAATGGAATGAATCTTTTGCAACTGGTATAAAAAAAATCGATAATCAACATCAACGACTATTCGAGATTGGAGAAGAAATTGAAGTTCTACTGGGTACTTATTTAGATGAAAATACTCTGAATCGTGCAATCACCTTAATAAGTGAATTAAAGGATTACACAGAGTATCACTTCAACACAGAAAAAAATATTTTCATTAAATACAATTATCCTGATATGGGTGCGCATTTGGTGCAACATGAAACATTTATTAAATATTTAAAAGACATCCATATGGATGAGATGAAAGAAAATCAGGAAGAGTTCTTACAAAATCTCCTTAATGTAATTGCACAATGGATTTTCAAACATATTAATAATGAGGATTTTAAATATGTACCCTTTCTTAAGAATATAATGTTACAAGATTAGAAAACCGAGTTTTACCTCGGTTTTCTAACTTCGTATGCTATTTATTTATGCACTCTCATATTGAATGTCCTCGGGTTTCACGCCCATACGTATCAATTGTTCTGAGACAGAATGAATTGCATTATGAGATCCGCACATATAGACTTTATACCCTTGTAGTTTCATATCTTGGAGATGGTCCGTTACATGACCCTTTCTCCCATTCCAATTGGGTTCTCTTGAAACGACTGGTCTAAATTCAAACCTTTTATTGCTTTTTCTTTCAATGGCTTCAAACTCCTCATGATAAATATGTTCATGGGAAAACTTAGTACCAAACAATAACTTAATTTCCTTGCATGTAGACTTTTCAATCAAATCTTTTACCATTGGAATAAATGGTGTAATGCCGATTCCAATTCCAATAAGCAGTACTTTTTTCGCTAATGGGTCAACAATCAAATCCCTTCCCATAGGCCCTTCTAAATCTATGATATCTCCAACTTTAAAATGATTAAATATTATTTCGCTACCATAACCATTTCTAATATTCTTAATTATGATTTTGACAAGTGATGGGTCATGAGCAGTAGAGGAAATAGAAAAAGCTCTAAATGTTTCAGGAACATCTTGAATTTTTACAAGCATAAACTGTCCTGACTCATAGTCTACTTTTAAGGGCGTTAAAAATTTAAAAGAGTATTCTTGAATATCCTCACTCAAACTTTCAATATTGACTATTTGAGCTTTGATTTTCTTTCTTTCATTAAAACCATTTGTATCCATATTTTTTTTCATTATTGCTGCTGCTTTTTCATTGCTCAGGGTTAAAATCTCAGCGGGGCAATTCTCAACACATGTTAAGCAACGAATACAAGCCGCATCATCCAACTGATTTAAGTCTGAAAAATTCAGATAAGGCTCCAACTGCATAGGACATACTCTTGAACATTTGCCACATTTATGACACATGGAATCATGCGCCAGCGTTACTTTTTCATCTGTTGCTTTTGTAACGCCCAGCTTCTTACCGAGCCCATATGATATTTTTTGCAGCATCCCCATGGGACAAAATTGACACCATGTACGGGGCATAAATACGACTCCCAGAGTCCCCCCTACTAAAGTAACCATTAGATAACTCAATACAAATATTAATCCCATCCTCTCAAAAAATACCAAGGAGCCGTACAGTCCTATTACAATGATAAATCTCTTGATCATCATAAACATAAAAAATAGAAAGAATAACACCCCAAAAAACTGGGATCTGAAAAACTTAGGAATTTGTGTATTTCGACTTATTTTTATCAGAACAGAATCATAAAGACTTCCATGAGCACATATATTCCCGCACCAAAACCTGCCTTTAAAAAATGCGTACAATGTCAGTCCAATTATTACAGGAATAACCAAGAGCCCCATTAAAGGAATCCATAGTCCTAAAAAAGCAATCGCTAATGTGAATATAAACCCATATTTTCTAATTACGGTAAAAGTTCGTTCTGTCTTAATATAATAGTTTTTAATTGACATTTATACTTACCCTCCAGAATATAAAAATTAAATGTATCACTATATCATTATATTACAATATTACAATATAGTGATATTATAAAGTGTTTTTGTGAAAAAAATATTAATAATTTTTCCAATTCACGTAATAATGGAAATTCAATAGAAAATCGATATTTCCATTATATAAAAAAGGCACCTGCAAATATTAGATCCTGTCTAACATTCAGGTGCCCTACACTACGCTTTATTTTTATATTTCTTTTAATAGATTTGCCATCTCTATGGCCGTTACAGCTGCTTCATACCCTTTATTTCCTGCCTTTGTTCCAGCACGTTCAATGGCTTGTTCAATAGACTCCGTGGTTAGTACGCCAAAGGCTACAGGAATTTCTGTGTCTAAAGATACAGATGCAATGCCTTTAGTCACTTCGTTGGCCACGTATTCAAAGTGTGGGGTGGACCCTCTAATGACGGCACCCAGACAAATAATGGCATCATTTCTTTCTGATTTAATCATTTTTTTAGCCATCAATGGAATCTCAAAAGCGCCTGGGACCCATGCTATTTCTATGTCATCCTCTGATACCCCATGCCTTTTCAGAGCATCTATAGCACCTGATAATAATTTTCCTACAATAAATTCATTGAATCGCCCCACTACAATTCCAAACTTTAATCCTTGGGCAATGAGTTTTCCTTCATATATTTTCATCTTAATACTCCTTTCAATTTTGGGGACATTCCTCAAGAGCGTAGCGAAAAGGTGTGTCCCCTTTCCTTAAAGAATATGACCTAATTTTGCTTTTTTAGTTTCCAAGTAGTTTGCGTTGTTTTCATTTTCAGTTATCTTAATGGGCATTCTTTCTGTAATTTCAATACCGTATCCAGAAAGTCCTGAGATTTTTTTTGGATTGTTGGTCAATAGGCGTACTTTTTTAATACCTAAATCCGCTAAAATCTGAGCACCAATACCATATTCTCTTATATCTTCAGGAAAACCTAATGCAAGATTTGCCTCAACGGTATCCATTCCTTGCTCTTGTAAATGATAGGCTTTAAGTTTATTAATCAGGCCGATCCCTCTTCCTTCCTGGCGCATATATAGCAGAACGCCACGGCCTTCTTCGTCGATTTGCTTCATGGCAGCTGCATATTGCTCTCCACAATCACATCTTAATGAACCAAAAGCATCTCCTGTTAGGCACTCCGAGTGAACTCTTACAAGAACTGGGTCTTCTGTAGTCACATCTCCTTTGATCAAAGCGACATGATGCTCACCATTTAATTTATTCTCATAACCAATAATTTTGAATTCTCCATATTTTGTTGGAAGCTTTGCTTCTTCAGTTACTCTTTCTACCAATACTTCTGTCTGATGCCGATAGGCAATTAAATCCGTTATGGTAATGATTCTTATATGGTGTTTTTCTACGTAATCCATTAAGTCTTGTCCCGTTGCCATGGTGCCATCTTCATGCATAATTTCACATATAACACCAGCTGGGTATAGCCCTGCTAATTTTGCCAAGTCTACAGCTGCTTCTGTATGGCCTGCTCTCTTTAATACGCCTCCAGCTCTTGCTTCTAATGGAAATATGTGCCCAGGTTTTCTAAAATCAGAAGGCTTTGCGTCTTTATCAATGACTTTTTGTATGGTTTGTGATCTTTCATAGGCGGATATCCCTGTTTTTGTATCTAACGCATCAATAGAAACCGTAAAGGCGGTTTGATGATGATCTGTGTTTTTTTCGACCATCTGAGGAATGCCCAGTTCTGTTAACCGCTGGCTTTCTACGGGCATGCACACCAATCCTCGGGCATACTTGACCATAAAGTTAATAACTTCTGGGGAGGCCTTCTCTGCTGCTATTATCAAATCTCCTTCATTTTCTCGATCTTCATCATCTACCACAACAACCATTTTCCCATTCTTTATATCTAAAATCGCATCTTCAATTTTGCTAAATCCATTCATTTAAAACGCTCCTTTCTATTCTTCAAAATCCGTGTTTTTCTAAAAATCCCATATCAATTCCCTTTTTTGTTACTTTAGCTTCCATAAATTTTTCTACGTACTTTCCTATTGCATCACATTCAATATTAACTTGTTCTCCAAGATTCTTTGTTAAAAGAATGGTTTCATCTTTTGTATGGGGAATAATGGAAACTTTAAAGAGATTGGCATCCACATAAGCCACTGTCAAGCTGATACCATCTATTGCTATGGACCCATTTTCGATTATATATCTCATAATTTTATTTGAAGCTGAAATAGCCACCCATACAGCATTCTCTTCCTTTTTTATTTCTTTTATGGTTCCTGTGCCATCTATATGACCACTTACCATATGTCCTCCCAAGCGATCTCCTGCTCTTAAAGCTCTTTCTAAGTTCACCTTGCTTAGTGGCCTTAATTTTTCCAAATTTGTTTTTCTCATGGTTTCAGCCATTACATCCACAGTAAAATAACTGGATGTGAAGTCCGTAACCGTTAAGCAAATCCCATTTACAGCAATACTATCTCCTAACTTTACATCTTTTAATACGGTCTTGGCATCAATGGTCAATCTGGCTGATTTTTCTCTTTTTAAAATGGATTGAATCCTTCCAATTTCTTCAACAATTCCAGTAAACAATTCTCAACCCTTCTTTCTGATATAGGCCTCTAACATTATATCTTCTTCAAATCTTAATATCTCCATATGATCTAACATAATACAATCTTTAATAGAAGGAATGCCTTCTCCACCAACAGGTGATTTTGCTGTAAGCCCTCCCACTATTTTAGGCGCTATGAACGTAATTATCTTATCTACAAAACCTTCCTTGAGCATGCTGTAGTTAAAGGTGCTTCCCCCTTCTATTAACACACTATCGATTTTTCTTTCTCCTAAAGATTTTATTAAGAAAGGCAAATCTACTTTATTATTTTTAATAGGCGCTAATAGAATTTCTGCTCCCTTTTCTTCTATTGCTTTGATTTTTTCATGATTTGCAAGTGGGGTTGTTACAACAATTGTTTTTGTGTTTTCATTGCAATTGAGCACTTTAGAATCTAAAGGAATTCGCCCTTGTGTGTCCACAACAATTCTAATGGGATTCTTCGATGTTAATACTTCATCAAGCCTAACCGTAAGTAATGGGTCATCTATCAACACAGTTCCAATACCCACCATGATTGCCGATGATTCTTGGCGTAATTGATGGACATATTGTCTGGATGAATCATTGGTAATCCATTTAGAATCACCTGTATAAGTTGCAATTTTGCCATCAAGAGTCATGGCAGTTTTCAAGGTACAAAACGGCATTTTGGTTGTAATATATTTTATAAAAACTTCATTTAACTTTTTTGATTCTTCCTGTAATACCCCTACAATCACCTCCACTCCCTTCTCTCTCAATTTATTAATTCCTTTTCCTGATACCAACGGATTTGGATCTTCCATAGCTATGACTGCTTTTTTAATGCCTTGATGAATAATTGCATTGACACATGGAGGTGTCTTTCCAAAGTGGGAACAGGGTTCCAAGGTAACATATAAAGTAGCTCCTGAAACATCTTCTGTGGCGTCATTCATAGCATTTATTTCTGCATGAGGACCCCCATATTGCATATGCGCCCCCCTACCAATGATTCTTTCATCTTTTACGATGATTGCACCTACCAAAGGATTTGGACTTACATGCCCTCTCCCTAATTCTGCAATTTCTAAAGCTTTACGCATATATTGAGTATCGATATTTTAACCTCCCTCCTATTTGACTTTAATCACAATAAAAAACCCTGAAATTATTATTTCCAGGGCATTCCTTCATTATATCAAAAATAAATATTTAGATATAAAAAACAACATTACTTCTTCCATCCAGACTTTACTGTCGGTACTGGAATCACACCAGTTCAGCCAAAAGGCTCGCGGACTTTACCGCCGGTCGGGAATCTCACCCTGCCCTGAAGTATTTATTTAATTTTAACAAATTGTATCATACTATTTTTGATTAGTAAATTCATATTTTAATAATACTCCACATAGACCCTTTTCCCCATTCCTGAAAGAATTTGAATCAATTGGTCAATGATATAGGCTTTTCTTTCGGAATCAAAAGAAGAGGTGAGGCCTTTATAGGTTGGATTTGCAGTGCGTCCAATAATCATATTTACGGATGTTGCATAATCCATCATAAGCTGAACCAGCAATGACGCCCCATCTTTTTTACTGTAAAAATCATCAACAGCATATGAAGTTTTGCTTTTTTCTAGCATCTCAACACATTTGCTTAATGTAACCAACCGTCAATTCCTTGGTTCAAAATAATTCGTTTTGCAAAATAAAAAAAGAAAATCTTTATAGACTTTCTTTTTTTTATCTGTGTGACTATTTTATTTTACCATCTGAAAAATAATATCTACCCGCCTGTTAAGTTTTCTCTCACTCCATGTCTTATTACTATTAACAGAGTTATCAGAGCCATTACTGATTACATCCATTCGTTGCATAGGGACCTCTTTTTTTTGGAGGTAATGGACAACTTCTTTTGCTCTTTTAAGTGCAAACGCAATATTAATCTCACGTTCATAATCACTTAATGCTGTCTTATGTAAGGTCGCACAATTTCCTTCAATTCTAATCTTGCTATCTTCTAAGAGTTCCATTTCAACAAATAAGTCCAATAGTCTTTGGGATTCTGTGTTTAATAATGTATCCCCAGGTTCAAAGTACAACGAAAGTGTGTATTCTTTGATGTTTTTATCATCTTGTTGGTTATCATCTATGTTGCTATCATATTGGTTATCATCTGTGTCATTATTATGCATTTCCCCGATGTCTTGATTTTTATCATTTTGATTTACTACTTCTCCAATATTAGGAAAATTATGATTGAAAAATGAATTTAGATGCGAGAAAATTGCAATAAATACTATTAGAATAAATGCAAATACTACAATTTTTCCTTTTTTACTGATCCGATATCTTTTTGTATTCATTTATATCTTATGCATCTTTACTTCTCACAAAATCCATAATAGAAGAAATTTTTTGTATTTCAAATTTTACTATGGATTTTTGCTCATCTAAAGTTCTACTTCTTTCTTCAATCACACTGTTATGGTTTGTTATTTCTTCTTTAAGTGCCTCTATTGCCTTTTTATTTTCACTTATTATATCCTCTAAGTCCATGGTGAAATTTTCTAAATATTGATTTAATAATTCAGATCGATCTCTGCCATCATTTAAGAGATCTGATAAATCAATGTGTGAAGCCTCTAGTAGACTATTTAAAGATTGCTTTTTAATTTCAATTGGCAGATTAGAGGGCAGTGCTTTCAAAAAATGATCAATAAGATAAACAGTATTGGTTGCAGTTCTAGGTGACAAGCTGTATATCGTATATATTTCATCAATAGAAAGTTTTTGAGCTTTGCTTTTTTGTTCAGGATTTAATAACTTATTTTCAGACATTGGAATAACATTTGAACGGTTTGGTTCTTCATTTCTTTTATTGTTCTGCGGTTCTGACTGTTCTTCATCTGTTTGTTCCACTGCTTCAACAAGTCCAAGCTTCTCAAATAATGATTTCTTTTTTCCTGTCGCATTTGTTGTGTCATATTCAGATACTTTTTCTGGTATAACATTGGTACCTAAATGGCTTTGATTTGAAAAATCTTCTTTTCCCATCCGCTATCCTCCTTTGATAATTAAGATTAAGCAATGATATTTCCATTTCACATCATTGCTTTGGATTTTAGTCAGTAAGTAATGGAACCACATGATAGATATAAGTATTGAAAGAAATAAATAATTTAGTCATCGTTATTTTTACTGTGCAGATTAAGTATACAAATTATTTTATATAATACTTATCTTATAATAACAATGACGAAGTGTCAATTATTTATGGTTATTAGGTAATATTTCGTCGATATGTTGCATATTTTACGATTTATTCTTTCACTCACCTATCTCAATTTTAGATTGATCTCTTAGCTTATTCTGACCGGATACAACAACCTCATCTTTTTCATCAATTCCAGATAGTATCTCTACACGATCTTTATTAATCATTCCAATTTCAACTTTTGTCTTATGAGCTATCTTATTAGAAGCTACATAAACATAATGAATTTCGTCTTCTTCAATAACAGCATTTTTATCAATTGATAATGCCTTTTCCTTAATGTTGATGATAACTTCAATATCTACAAACATGCCTGCTTTTAATAGGTAATTCTCATTGTCTACTAATACCTTAATAGGATATGTCCCTGTATTTATATCTGGAACAGGGCCTATAATAACAACTTTCCCCGTATAAGAATCTCCATTTTCTGTGATGACATTGACTTTTTGACCTTCCTTTATATTTTCTATATCTCTTTCTGTAACACCCGTTTCTACATAAAGTTCACTAATATCTACTACCCGAAATAATTCCATGCCTGGAGAGACCCCTTGGCCGATCAAGACCTCTTTCGAACTAATAATGCCTGATAAGGGTGCTTTGATTTTGGAATATTCCAGATTTAGCTTTGCCAATTCATAGTCCTCTTTTAATGAATTGTACTGAGTTTGTAAAGATTCAAATTCAGACTTAGACACAGCCTCTTTTTCATAGAGCTCAATCATTCTATTATAGGTGTTCGTTATATTTTCGTAGGCCAATTCTGCTTTTTTAAAAGTCCTTGTGTAAGTCTCTGGCTCTATCTCACACAACACTTCATTAAGCTCAACCTGATTCCCTATATCTGAATTGATTTTTTCAATAACACCACTCACTTTTGCTGTAATCACACCCTCATCCTTAGGTGTCAATGTGCCTGGTAATATTATTTTGTTTTCAAATGCCTGAAAAATGGGCTTTTCAGTTTTAACATAAAATATCTTCTCAGCCATTTCATCTGCATGGGCTTTGGTTTGTTCCCCACACCCACCTAATAACAAACTAAGTAGCAATAAGGCAATTATTATTTTCTTCATTTTCTATACCTCCAGTAAGGCTGTCACCTTTTTTTCTTTCTTTTCTTTTCTATAAATTTTAAATTTCTCAAGCAAAGTATAAATGATGGGCACAAGGATTAGTGTTAAAAAACTTGCCATTAATAAACCAAATATAAGAGAATATCCCATAGGTGCAAAGAATTTGTTCTTTAATGTGATTGGCAAAATTCCACCCATTGTGGTTATAGTGGTTGCTATTACAGGGATGACACGAGTCATTCCCGTCTCTTTAACGGCATCTAAAAGCTCATATCCATTCTTTCTCAGGTAATTAATATAATCTATTAATACAATGGCATCATTAACTGCAATCCCTACTAATGCAATGACTCCGATAAAAGATACAAGACCAAAAGTATTTCCCGTGAGTACCAACCCAGGAATTACCCCAATCAAAGCCATGGGGACGGACAATAATACAATGAGTGGCTGACTTAATGAATTAAATTGAACAGCCAAAATTGTAAAAACAAGGATAACAGCTATTAGCATATTCATAAACATATCTGTGAAGGTTTCACTTATATCCTCAAACTCTCCACCAAAAAGCACTTCTACATCTTCTGGAAATGAATAATTTTCTATCTTTGATTGAAATTCTTTCAGCGCATCAAGGGGTATTACCCCGTCGTGCACCTCCCCATAAACCACGACTTGTCTTTTTAAGTCTTCATGTTCAATGGTGGCAATACTCTTTGATTCAATAATTTCTGCAACTGCATTAAAGGGGACCTGGTTGCCTTGCATAGAATAAAAATATAAATTTTCAATATCTTGTTTGGTATTTAATTTATTATCAGATGTTTGGATAACAATATCTATATCATCCTGGTTGTTTCTGAATTTAGATGTATGAATCCCATTAATTGCATTTCTAATGGTTGATGCCACCATCATATCATTTAAACCCAGATAAGCAGCTTTTTGTTTATTTATCTTTATCTGTAGTTCTGGAGACGAATCATTTAATGAAGTTGAAACATCTCGAACACCTGTGGTTTCTGATAGAATCTCTTTAAAATCTTCAGATGTGCTCTTTAGAGCATCCATATTACTCCCTCTTAGTTTAATCGTTATGGGGTTACTTGATGGAGGCCCATCCTCAAGCTCAATCACTTTTATATCTGCTCCAGATATTGTTTTTATATCCTCTCTAATGAGATTAGCCAACGCCATACTGCTGGTATCTCTGGCTTTTACATCTTTTAAATCAATGGTAATTCTTCCATATGTAGGATTGGATCCACCGCTCGTATCAAATTCATTATAGCTGTCGGCACCTGAAGTTCCAATATTAGCTGTAAAACTTTTAATCTCAGGGTATTTAAATAGTTTTTCTTCAACTTTCTCTGATATTTCAGAAGTTGTTTCAATAAGGGTTCCCACTGGGGTTTGAATGTCCACATATAATCGGTCATAATCTGAACTGGCAAACATCTCAATTTTAAGTATTCCTAAGGGAATCAAGGAAATACTGAGTATAAATACTGCCGTAACAACTGCTATTACAGAAAACATTCTTTTTTTACTTCTTATAATCCCATATAGAAAATCACCATAACGTTCTATTACACGAGATTGCTTTCCTTCCTTTTTATGAACAACTTTAAATTGCTTGATAAACATCCCTATGGAAAAAATTATAGCAAAGAAGACAGATAAAAACCCAATTCCCGTTTCATTGTCCATAAAGGCATAGAGTGCTAATAGTGCAACAAAGACAACAGAAACAATCTTTCGAACTTTTTCTTTATTTGGCTTCGGCTTTTTATTTTTATCCAGACGCTTTAGCCCTACAGAGCACAGTGAAGGTGTTATGATAATGGCTGCCACTAAAGAAGCAGATAGTGCAAACATAACTGTTATGGGAATATCCTTAATAAAAGCACCCATAATGCCGCCTGTCAGTAGCATGGGGTAAAACGCAGCAAGAGTTGTCAAAGTCGATGCCGTAATGGCTGGTGCAATCTGATTAGTACCTATATGAGATGCCAGTTTGGCCGTTAATCCTTTTTCTCTTAACCGGACAACATTTTCCATGATAACAATGGCATTGTCCACTAACATCCCAACTGCAAGAACCAAAGAAAACAATGTAATGGTATTGAAAGTCATGCCATTACTCTTCATTAAACCGAAGGATGCGAAAATGGCTATGGGGATAATGAAGCTAACAATTAAAGCCTCCCTGAAACCGATAAATAAGAATAAAACAAGCATAACAAGGAGTAATCCCGACTTGGCATTATTAACCACTGCCCCTAATTCATCTTCTACATAAACGGAGGTATCCCCACTGATTGCCACCTGTAAATTTTCAGGATAAAGAATCCCTTCTTTTTCCTGCAAAAGATGATGTATTTTTTGACTTACACTTATCACATCCGCCTCTTTTTTCTTTTTTATAGAAAGGGCTACTGTGCTTTCCATTGTAGGGTGCTCTGATTCTATTTCAAAGCTGGTTCTGGAGTAAGTGTCTCTGTCTTTATAATCATCTTCAATCCTTGCAATATCCCCTAAAAGTAAGGGCCTATTCTCAGAATAAGAAACCACGACACTCTCAAGCTCTCTTGCCTCTTTGAACTCACCTACTGTCCTAATGTTATAGTTCTTATTATCAATTTCCATGTCTCCACCAGGATAATTGATATTGGAATGCTCAATGGCAGATTTTATCTGGTCTGTCGTGATACCGTATTGAGATAATTTTTGTGGATCTACAACAACACGTATTTCTCTTTCCAGTCCACCAATCACATCTACTTCAAGAATTCCGCTTATTTTTTCAATTTCATCCTGAATGTCTTTAGCAAAATTAGTAAGCTCTATATCGCTGTATTCTCCAGATACATTCACAATCATAATGGGTGCATTATTTGTTTCTAACTTCAAAACAACGGGATCTTCTATTTCTTTTGGAAGAGATGGTTTGACATCCGCAATAGCCTCTCTCATTTCATCCATTTTTTTATCCATATCAACGCCTTGCTCAAATTCAATCCATAAATTTGATACGCCATAGGAAGAATAAGAGTCTAGTCTCTTAATATCCTCCAAATCATTAATCTTTTTTTCCACTTTATCTGAAATTAATTTTTCTACTTCTTCAGGTGCAGCGCCGATATACGGAATGGATATATACCCATAGGGCAACGTGATTTCCGGCTGCAGTTCTCTCTTTAATGAAGTAAATGAATAAGCTCCCCAAATTAATACAGCTATAACAAGTAAAAATACAATTCTATATCTTTCAATAAAGAATCCGGATATCTTACCAATTATATTTATATCCTGACTTAGCTCAGGAATATCTTCATGTGTTTTTTTGTTGTCTTCATACGACATTGTAAAGTCACTCCTTTTATAAAATTTTCAACGTATATAAATATACATGGAAGAATTATACTTTACAATAGAATTGCTAAATATTTAACATAACTCTAACATTAAAATGGAAAACGTTTACTTTGCTGAAAAAAGGACATGTTAAATAATAAAAAACATATAAAAAGCAGGATTTGAAATTACTTCAAAATCCCACCTTCGTTATTCACTGTTCATTATTCACTGTTCAATTATTAACTCAACTTTCCCAACAGAAAGGTAAAGGGACACACCTTTCGCTTAAGGGTCTATCTTTCTAAGGAATGTCCCTGGTCTATAAATTGTACTTTCAATGTTGAAAGAGATGTTTAATGTATTTATTAGCAGGTTTGCATTTGTTTTTGCAGAAAATTTCGATTAAGGGACTTAAATAATTATTTACTGTAAAAACCGGTCCCTACATCACATTTTGCATGAATTTAGCGTACCGCGTCTTTGCTGAAGCTTAATCCTATCTTAAGGGTTCGTTTGCAAAACAAAAATAAATGCATTGAACGTCTCCCATGTAACTGGAACAATTAAATTAGCTTTCGTGGTGGGAAAGTTGAGTTATTCATTATATAACGGTGCTTCAAGGATTTTTTTGTCCAGCATTCTTTTATACTCAGAATCCATCTCCATAAGTCCAGCATAGTAATCATATTCCCCCATTAACTTAATGTAGGGGTCTGGGTCAAACTCTTCTGGGCAAAAAACGCCATTACCTTTCCAGGTGCCTTTTGCAATGAGTTCCATGGCAATAACTGGATTAAAAGCTGTCTGCCCCACTACAGCCTGGGAGCCAATCCTTGTCATGATTTCTTCGTTGTCTGTTACCTGATAAATGAATACCTTTCTTTCATATCCATCCTTCTTCCCCGACACATAAGCACCCACACAAACTTTTCCCTTCATTTTATCCGCCACTTCTGTTGGACTGGGTGCAATCTTTGCGACCAAGTCCCTTGGAGTAAAATCTGTTCCTTCGACTTTAGTGTGCTTATCATCCAGGTTAAGGGCTCTAATATCTTTAAGTAATTTAATAAAATCATCACCAAGTCCATACTTAAAAGTAACCTTCTTACAGCCCTTTCCAATATGTCTTGGAAGCATTACTACTTCTTCATGTTCTACATTGACCAGCTCTTGTTCTCCAATTCCAGCGGGAAAATTAAAGACTTCTTTATCTGTAAAAGGCTCTTTGGTATACCAACCTTTTTCTTTTTCCCAAAGAAAGGGAGGATTCAAACATTCGTCTATAGAAGTCCAAATTGAAAAGCCAAAGGTTACATCATATCCTTCCACAACGATATTTCCGCCATCTTTTATACTTATTTCTTCAATTTCATCAAAGAAATGCTTTTCTGCATATCGTGCAAAAACATTGGCTGCTCCAGGATCTATTCCCATGCCAATCAAAGCCATTAGTTCTTTTTGCTTCCATGCTTCATGTCTCTCAAATTGGTAATCGCCCATTTTAATATTGGTTTTATTATAGGGGTCTTCAGGATGTGGCACTGACAAAGTAGTCGCCGTATCCATATAATTTTTATTGCATTGAAAAGCAGTATCAAAAATAGACTCATTTAATGACGGGTCACAGCCATTAAAAATAAGATCTACATCATATTTCTCAATTAATCTAATAATTTCTTCCTTGTTTTTTGCATCTACTTGTTCTGGGGGGAACCTTTTGGGGTCTCCTAATATTTCTGATAATTTCTCAGCTCTGGATAGTGTACGATTGGACAAAACCATTTGTTCTATCCATTCACCCTTTGGATCACGTTCCTTCACAATCTTAGCTACTGCTGAGCCAACCCCTCCGGTTCCAATAATAAGCACTTTCATTTTCACACCTCCATATTTAAATGATTTATATATTTTAACCTTTTTGGAATGTCATTATCCTTTAATGTATTAAAACTCCCAGTGATGATCCATATTGAATATTATTGCTTACCCATTTCCTCCTTTGCAAGAGCGTTTAATGGAACATAATACTTAGAGTAACGGTTCCTCTGCTTATCTGAATACAACCCTTTTTTGTCCTTTACCATAACTGTTGCTCTCTTATTAATTTTATAAAGGACACCTTTAAGTTTATGGTCTTCAAAATCAAAACAAACTACATCTCCTATTTTTAAACCTAAATTTTCATAGACAATTTGCTTTTGCGTAGGCAGTTTATGATAACTTTCGGTGTGTCCGAATAAATTAAATGCCATTTCTTTAAATCGCTTTCCTTTACAGCTTGATTTGTGATACAAAGCAAATTCTAAAACATGACACAACTCATGCTCGAAAACAAGTTGGAGCGCTTCAAGGCCACTATGGGTCTTTATGCCACTTACCATCTTATCCCCTTTTAGTGCGTCGTAATTAAAAAAGAAATTCACACCGATTCTAATTTCAATGATAAATTCCTCTTGTGTGAATGGTTGGCGTTTTTTAGGACAAAGTGTCAGCCCCGCACTACGGGTCATTCTTTTTGAAAGTGAAAACTTAATTTTTCCCTTAAAGCACTCTTTAAACCAATGGTCAAAAAAAATTCGGTCATATAGACTCAACAGCAAACACATATCCTCTGTAGAAATAACACGTAAACTGTTTTCATCTTTAATATTTGCCGAATCTTGAATGAATTGTTTTCTAATATCATAACGCCTGGAAACGATGGTTTCTTCAATTTGTTTTATCTTTAAAAACGCGCACATATCTAACATTTTTTTATTCTTTGTCTCCCTTTTTTTATTAATGACTTGTTTCTTCCAGTAATTTTTCTTTAACCTTCCACAAATTTTCAGATAGATCCACATAGTACCTATGGGGATTTTCAAATCTTTTTACCTCATCCCACAAATTATCCACCTGATTCTTGCAATCTTTCTTGATATTTTCCAGATTAGGCGCATCATAAATACATGTGCCATTTTCAAAGATTTTAACTAAAAGCTTTTTAGCATAAAAATTTGAGATTCTTTTTCTTTTCCATGTATGATTGGGGTCAAATATCTCGTAATCTTTTGAATCATCAATGACTTCATCGGCTAAAGTTATCACATCTGCCATAGCTTTACCCGTTTGATTATCAAAAAATCGCCATACTTGTTTGAATCCAGGATTCGTAATTTTGGAGACATTTTCACTAAGCTTAATCTTAGGAATTTCTTTGCCGTTCTCTTCAATAGCCACAAGCTTATAGACACCTCCAAAAACGGGTTCAGACTTGGATGTAATAAGGCGTTCCCCTACTCCAAACATGTCCACTTCTGCACCCTGAAGCAAAATATCTCTAATAATATATTCATCCAAGGAATTGGATGCAATAATCTTACAGTCAGAAAATCCTGAATCATCAAGCATCTTTCTGGCTTCCTTTGAAAGATATGTAATATCACCACTGTCAATTCGAATGCCTTTGGGTCTACATCCTAATGGAATAATGATTTCATTAAAAGTTTTTATTGCATTGGGAATCCCCATTTTCAATACATTATAAGTGTCCACCAGCAAAGTGCAATTATCTGGATATATCTTTGCATAAGCCCGAAAAGCCTCCAACTCTGATGGAAACATTTGAATCCAACTGTGTGCCATGGTCCCAGATGCAGGAATATGATAATCTCTGTCTGCAATGGTACATGCCGAGGCAATACAGCCTCCAATATAGGCTGCTCTCGCGCCAAAAATGGCGCCATCATATCCTTGTGCTCGCCGAGACCCAAATTCCATAACAGGTCTTCCCTGCGCCGCCCTAACAATACGATTCGCCTTGGTAGCAATAAGACTTTGATGATTAATGGTTAATAGTACCATTGTTTCAATAAACTGTGCCTCTATGGCAGGTCCTCTTACAGTAATAATGGGCTCATTGGGAAAAATAGGTGTCCCTTCTGGAATTGCCCAGACATCACATGAAAATTTAAAAGTTCTCAAATATTCCAGAAAATCATCACTGAAAATATTTTTGCCTCTCAAATAGGTCAAGTCTTCTTCATTGAATTTCAAATTTTTTAAATAAGCAATTAATTGTTCAACTCCAGACATTATTGCGAATCCACCCTTATCAGGCACTTGTCTAAAAAACATATCAAAATAGGCTGGTTTATCCTTTAATCCGTTTAAAAAGTAACCATTTGACATGGTTAGTTCATAAAAATCTGTTAACATCGTCAAATTGGGTGACTGATGTGTACTCATGGCAAGCGCCTCCTTAGTACATCCATATTCTACATATTCTACATATTCTACATATTCTTTAACACGTATTATATCACTTATTCGTCATCGAGGAAAAACTGTTTTATATCGCATTATTATGTTTGGGGTGGCATCTCTAAAAATTCTATTCCTTTGTTGTTATCTTGAGTTCGTTTTAATGCCCACTTGTCTTTAAATAAAATAACCGGTCTTTGATTCTTATCTTCTACAATAATGGCACTATCCATGTATCCCAACATGTCCTTAGTGACTTTATCCGTCATGACCCATCGTGCAAAATTGTATGGAAGATTATGCACATCGATATCCACGCCATATTCATTTTTCATTCTATATTCTAAAACTTCAAACTGCAACATACCCA
>JADQBM010000024.1 GCA_016278615.1 Clostridia bacterium
GAGAGTTTCTGTATAAGACCTGCGACGTAATCAAAGATTACTGCTAGGGCTTCATAGATTAGAAAGTTCCACTTGTATGAGACCTGCGACGTAATCGAAGATTACTGCTAGGGCTTCAAGAATTAAGGTTGATTTTGTTCTAAAATCCTCATAGAGTTTAGTTTTTTTGTAGGGATGGGCCCTGTGCCCATCCGAACCAAGTTAAGGGTTTGATTCATGAAAGAAATTTGGCCCCAGAAAAATTTCTAACCTCAATTCTTAACTCTTAATTCTTAACTTTTATTTAACCAAGGAGGGTTCTAATGGAAAAAGGATATGTGCATGTTTATACGGGAAATGGTAAAGGGAAGACCACAGCAGCGTTGGGACTTGCTTTGAGGGCGGTATGTGCAGGAAAAAAAGTCTACTTTGCTCAATTTGTTAAAGGAATGGACTATAGTGAATTAAAAGCAGAAATATTATTAGATAAATTGACAATGAAACAATTTGGAAGGGACTGTTTTATTTTTAATAACCCTACTGAAAAAGATTTCAAAATGGCGGAGGAAGGGTTGAAAGAAATAAAAAAAGTGTTATGGGAAGAGGACTATGATGTGGTTGTTCTTGATGAAGTTAACATAGCCCTTTATTATAAATTGTTCAATTTAGATGATTTTGTTCATATTTTAAAGAATCGCAAGGAGCATATAGAAGTGATTTTAACAGGACGAAAAGCACCGGAGGAAATAATTGAGCTTGCAGATTTAGTGACAGAGATGAAGGAAGTAAAGCATTACTATGGAAAAGGTGTGCAAGCAAGAATAGGGATTGAAAAATAATACACAGGGGATGGAACATAACTGGATGCTAACAAGTCTAAAGGATCATATATGCAATTTGGAAGGAGACATAATTATATGAAACGATTAATGATATGCTTGATAGTAACGATAATGGTTTTATCTGGATGTGGGAATAATGTGGATACGCCTATAGACGACTTAGAAGAAGGGCAAGTAAATGAAACTGAGCCTGATTCTCAAGTGATGGAAGAATTCAATACTTTTATAGATGAGTCAGATTTTCCAAAAGAAGTTGTGGCGTATGTGGATGAAAGAATAGAAGAATTAAACACTGAAACGGCTAACAGGATGGTGCTGGGTCTGACAAAGCACTTACATAATTTCTTTTATTATGATTCAAATCTATGGAACACAATGGAAGAATTAAATGGCTATTATACGGACCAGGGATTTAATCCAGAAGATATAAATGAGCCCCATCTAAGAGATTTCTATAATGATTTAATAGACTCAGGCTATAAGCTTGTGAGCATAGAAGGGATGTTGAATCCCATTGTAGATTATAGGTGGATGGCAAAGTACAATGACGTTGTTTCTGATGATATATCCGATTACTTTGAGTTATGTGCCATAGAATCAGATGTTTTGAGCGCAAAAGATGCAGGATTAAATATTTCATGGGATGAGCTTGGTAGTAGAGCCATCGCTGCGGAGACATTTCTTTTAAAATATCCCAATACCCTTGCATTGGGAGATGCCTCCTATCTATATGAACGCTATCTATGGATGTACATGTTGGGATTAAACAATACACCCATAGTGGATTGGGATACCAATAAGGTAACCGATGAAGTTTTAAACAGTTATCATAAATTAATAGAAAATCATAAAGAATCTGCTACCGCCGACGCTTTAAGTAACTATTTAGAAATATTATCAGATATAGACTTTGTTATCCCTTATAGCAACGAAGAAGAGTATTTGAAATTTGACAAAAGAGTAGAGGACCTCATTAATAATACAGTGAGCCTTTATACGCAAGAAACGGAAGAATAAATTTAAGATTTAAGATTTAGGATTTAGGATTTAGGATTTAAAGAAGAGTTTTGCATAAAAATGCAAAACTCTTCAATTTTTTTTCGCGAAATATTAATTTTCCTTTTGAAAAAATTAATAGTATAATAAGAAAACTTTGACAATGTCAAAGTTTTCTTTCCATCAATCTTAAATCTTAAATCTTAAATCCTAATTACAAACTAAGCCAAAGCCGGTTCTTTATTGAGTAGGGATTTTCCGGTCATTTCTTCGGGTATTTCTAATTCCATTATATCAAGGAGTGTTGGTGCAATATCTGCTAAGATCCCGTTGGATAACTCATAAGTTTCTTCCGAAATCAATATAATAGGTACTTTGCTTAGAGAATGTGACGTAATAATGTTTTCGTTTTCATCTAACATTAAATCGGCATTGCCATGATCTGCCGTGATAATTATATCTCCGCCGGCCTCTTTAGTGGCCTCAACAATACGTTTGACACAGACATCTAGTACTTCAATGGCCTTAATGGTAGCTTGGAAATCCCCTGAATGAGCGACCATGTCTGCATTGGCATAATTTATAATAATTAAATCATAGTGGTTTTTTTGAATGGCCTCAATAGTCTTGTCTGTTATTTCGAAAGCGCTCATTTCAGGTTTGAGATCATAAGTAGCCACTCTTGGGGAAGGAATTAAGACTCGATCTTCATTTGTATTAGCGCTTTCAACGCCGCCGTTAAAGAAAAAAGTAACATGTGCGTATTTTTCAGTTTCGGCGATTCTCAGTTGCTTAAGTCCTAAGTGTGAGATATATTCACCTAAGGTATTGGTAAGCTTTTGTGGTGAATAAGCGATAGCAACATTTGGCATGTCGATATCGTATTGAGTCATACAAACATAAAAGACAGAAAAAAAGCCATGCTTTCTTTCGAATCCGGTGAAGTGTTCATCTGTGAAAGAGCGGGTAATTTCTCGTGCTCTATCCGGGCGGAAATTGTACATGATGATGGAATCATTTTCAGAAATTAAACCAACAGGTTTTCCGTTTTTTATCATAACAGTTGGTTTTACAAATTCATCTGTTTCGCTTCTTTCGTATGAACTTTTTATTGCATTTTCTATGCTGGATGCTTTTAATCCTTCTCCATATACCATTGCGTTGTATGCGAGTTCTATTCGATCCCAGCGCGTATCTCGATCCATGGCATAATAGCGGCCAGAAATAGTTGATATCTCACCGATATTGTTATTCTTCATATATATTTCTAATTCTTTCAGATAAGCACCAGCGCTTTTCGGGGGCACATCTCTGCCGTCTAAAAAAGCATGTACGTAGACCTTTTGAAGACCTTCTGTTTTTAATAAGTCTAAGAGGGCATACAAATGTGTATTGTGGCTATGGACGCCGCCATCGGATAAAAGACCGAATAAATGGAAGGCAGTATTATGGTTTTTTGCATGATCAATGGCGTCAAGGAAAGCCTTGTTCTGAAAGAAATCTTTATCTATAATGGATTTAGAAATTCGAGTAAATTCTTGATAAACGATTCTTCCGGCGCCTATATTTAAATGTCCCACTTCAGAATTACCCATCTGCCCCTCTGGCAATCCTACATCCATTCCACTTGAACCCAGTAAGGCATTGGGATAGGTGGAGAATAATTGATCTATAGTAGGCGTTTTCGCTGCCTTTATAGCATTACCTATTTCATTATCACTGCACCCAAAGCCGTCAAGAATCGTGAGTATAGCGGTTTTTTTCATATAAAACGTCCTTTCCAAAATATCATTGCAGAAAAAACATATCACAATACTAAAGGAAATGCAAATGGATAGAGGAAGTGTAAGTGTAAGTGTAAGTGTAAGTTTAAGTTTAAGAGTAAATCCGTAGGGGCTGGTCCCTGTGCCTGCCCGTAAAGATAAGTCTAAGTCTAAGTGTAAGTGCAAGTGCAAGTGCAAGTGCAAGTGTAAGTGTAAGGACAAGTGCAAGGATAATGCTGTCGGAAACCCTTGCGGTTGTCCTATATATTTTATAAGGGCAGGGGCGAGCCCTATCCCTACTGTACGTATCATATGTACCCTATTTACACTCAATTGTGGTATAATTTTTAGGAGCTATACAAAACAGAGCGGGGGATATCAAATGAATTGGACAGAAAGCCAATTACAAGCCATAGAAGAAAGAGAAAAAAACATTTTAGTGTCTGCAGCGGCGGGTTCGGGGAAAACAGCCGTATTGGTTGAGCGAATCAAACAATTGATTATCAAAGACCGTGTTAGTATTGATAAAATGTTAATCGTTACTTTTACCAATGCAGCGGCAGCAGAAATGCGAGAACGGATTTCCAATGCTATTTCTGAAGAATTAGAGAAATCACAGGATCATTTTTTAAGAGACCAGTTAAATAGAATGAACCGTGGAAATATAAGCACTTTTCATTCTTTTTGCATTGAAGTTATAAGGGAATATTTTTATCTTATTGATTTAGAACCAGATTTTAAAATATGTGATGATGCACAAAAATATATCTTGCAAGAAGAAGCATTAGAACAATTATTAGAAAAAGAATTTGAGAATAAAGATGATGCTTTCATGAGGTTTGCGGATTGCTATGCCACAGGAAGAGATGAAGATGAAATTAAAAATATGATCTTGTATACTTTTAATTTTATTCAAAGCACCCCGAAACCTTTTGAATGGTTGAAAGAAAAAGTTGAAGAACTCAATAGGACCACAGAAGCATTTAGAGAGAGTTCGGTGTACCAAAGAATGGTTGGTGAAATTAGTTCTGAAATAAAAAAAGCAAAACATATGGTGCAAAAGGCTTGGACTCTATCTGGAAAACCCGCAGGCCCTTTTTCTTATCTCTCTACCCTTGAGGAAGATTTACAAAAGATAAGCCATTTCGAGGACATGTTTTATAAAGATGAAAGAAATCTCAAGGCATTATTGGAAGCACTTGAGTTTTCTCGGCTTCCAGTACAAAAGGGAGATGAGATTGACATTGATCTTAAGGAGGGCGCTAAGAAGTTAAGAAATCATGCGAAGAATATTGTCACACAGTTAAAAAATAATTATCAGAAGAAATCTATAGAGGTATATGTAGAAGAACTCATAGAGGTATATCCTTATGCCCAAAAATTATATGACTTAGTGGAAGAATTCGAGAAAATATTCTCTTTTAAAAAGAGAGAGAAGAATGTGATGGATTTCAATGATTTAGAGCATTTCGCTCTGAAAATCTTGGGAATAGAAACAGTAGCTCAAGGGTATCAAAATAAGTTTGAATTTCTATTTATTGATGAATATCAGGACAGCAACATCGTTCAAGAAACATTAATAGATGCCATTAAACGAAACAACAATGTCTTTATGGTAGGGGATGTAAAGCAAAGCATCTATAGATTTAGGTTGGCAGATCCTTTGATTTTCCTAAATAAATATGAAGCTTATAAGACAAATTCAATGGAGTCAAATACTAAAATTGACTTGAATTTAAATTATAGAAGTAAAAAACACATTATTTTTGGAACCAATTATATTTTTAAGAATCTCATGAGTAAAAATATTGCAGAGATAGAGTATGATCAAGACGCTTATTTGTATAAAGGGCTTCAATATCATGAGGATTATGACTATCCAATTGAATTAAACCTCATCGATTATAAAGAACCGGAAGGCGAAGACATCGATGAAACAATAAGAGAAATGAAAAAAGTAGAAATCGAAGCCTTGGTTGCGGCGCAGAAGATAAAGAAGTATGTGGGAACAGAACTATTTGATTGTAAAAATGAAAGAAAAAGACCCATGACTTATAAAGACATGGTCATATTGCTTAGAACCGTTAAAGAATGGATGAATATTTATTATGAAATTCTTTTACAAGAAGATATTCCTGTGTACATGGATGCCGGAGAAGGATATTTTGAAACCATTGAGGTAAGCATATTTCTTAATTTAATTGCCTTAATTGATAATAAGAAACAAGATATTCCTCTATTAAGTGTACTGCGATCTCCAGTGGGGGGGTTTACAACAGATGAAATTATTAAAATTAGGCTTTACTCAAATAATAAATTCTATAATGCCTTTGAACGATATGCCTGTGAAGCGGAGGACGTCTTGGCAGATAAGAGCCGTTTATTTTTAGAAAAAATAAATAAGTGGAAGAAAAAAAGCACCTATTTGCAAGTAGACGATTTCTTATGGTCCCTCCTTAAAGAAACAGGATATCAGGCATATATAAGTGCTTTGCCCGGAGGCATACAACGACAAGCCAACCTAAAGATGCTCATAGAGAAAGCTAAGCAGTTTCGTAATACCACCATGAAGGGCCTCTTTGATTTTTTGAAATTTATGGAGCAGGTAAAAAGAGCAGGTAGTGGCATGAATACAGCAAAAGTAATTGGAGAAAATGACGATGTGGTTCGAATCATGAGCATTCATAAAAGTAAAGGATTGGAGTTTCCATTGGTCATAGTGGGAGGAATGGGGAAGGCGTTTAATCGTAGATCTCAGCTGTCAAAAGTCGCCTTGCATAAGGATATTGGAGTAGGTATGAGATTAGTAGACCCGGATATAAGTGCCTATGTTCCGACTTTATATCAAAAGCTCATCAATAAACAACAGCATATAGAAGCCATTTCTGAAGAAATGAGAATTTTATATGTTGCCTTCACCAGAGCACAGGACAGACTAATTTTATTAGGAACTGTGTCAGATCTTGATAAATATAAAGATAAATGGATGATTTATGATCAACATCATATTCAAGATGCAGCTTGTTACTTAGATTGGTTAATACCGATTCTTAAGGAACATAAGGAATGCGGATGCCAATTAAATGAAGCACTGCAGTACCAGATTATAGAGGAAGATTGCTATGAGGATGCATCTCGATGGCTCATCGAAAGGAAAACAAAGAAAGATTTAAATAAGATAGCAAGAGAGCAGAGCAATAAAAAAGAAGAAATCCAAAAAAGTTTTGTGAAAGGTTTCCCAGTTCATAAAGTAAATCACCCTGCAGTTTGTCAGTTGGATTGGTCTTATGATTTTAAAACGGCTTCCAGGATTCCATCAAAACTATCTGTAACCGAAATTAGAAATCTATCAGTGGAAAAAATGAAATATGATGAATTAGATATTCCAAAACGAACCATGCAACCGGCGTTTATAGAAGATAGCGGTTCCTTCTCTGCCATGGAAAGAGGGACTATTATGCATCAAGTCATGCAGCATATTAGCATTAAAAAAACTCAAAACATGGAACAAATTATGGATCAAATTAAAGAAATGAAAAGGGAGGAACTTCTTACTAAAGACGAAGCCGCCACCATTAAACCTCAGAAAATTATGAGCTTTTTTCAATCTGAAATCGGTACGAGAATGAAGAAATCAGATTGTGTTTTTCGTGAAATTCCTTTTAACATTTTAAAGCCTGCTAAAAGTGTTATTAAAGAAATAGATGATGAGGAAAACCTGTTGATTCAAGGAACCATAGACTGCTTTTTTCAAGAAGGCAACAAATATATATTGCTGGATTATAAAAATGATTATATTCCCCCTGAAATGGAAGGAAGCCATGTCAATAGAATCATACAAAAATACACCATTCAACTGGATTTATATAAAGAAGCTCTTGAGATCATAAAAGGTATTGAGATAAAGGAAGTATATTTATACTTATTTGATATTGAGAGAGCCATAAAGATCAATTAAGAATTAATAATTAAAAATTAATAATTTATAGAGGGATTTTGTTCCACAAAATCTTCATTATGATCTAATGATTAGGGGATGATTGGTAGCGCCCAACATCTAAGCTAGGTCTAAAATAAGAAAAGCAAATAGACAGCCCATGAAGGGCTGTCTATAAAATTTATATAAAAAATATTATTTATTAGATAACGCCTTGCGCCATCATTGCTTTTGCAACTTTTTTGAATCCTGCAATATTTGCACCTGCTACATAATTTCCAGGCATACCATATTCTTTTGATGCTTCATCACAAGCTTTAAAGATCTTGGTCATTATTTCATCAAGTTTTGCATCTACTTCTTCAAAACTCCACTCAAGTCTCATGCTGTTTTGTGACATTTCAAGGGCTGAAGTTGCAACACCACCGGCATTAGCAGCTTTTCCAGGTCCAAGAAGTACTTTGTTAGCAAGGAATAGCTTAATCGCATCATTGGTACAAGGCATGTTAGCACCTTCGCCAACTGCAATAACATCATTATCGATAAGGGTTTGTGCCGTATCAACATCGATATCATTTTGAGTTGAGCATGGAAGTGCTACATCACAAGGAATGTCCCAAACTTTTCCAGTATCAATGTATTTTGCGTTTGGATGTGCTTTAACGTACTCGCTAATTCTTTTTCTTTCAACTTCTTTAATTCTTATGACGGTATCAAGTTTAATGCCATCTTCGTCAAGTATATATCCGTTAGAGTCTGATACAGCAACAACTTTTGCGCCATATTCCTGTGCTTTTTGGCATGCATAAGTGGCAACATTACCAGAACCTGAAATGACAACTCTTTTGCCGTCAAAGGATTCTCCGTTTGCTTTAAGCATTTCTCTTACAAAGTAAATAAGGCCATATCCTGTTGCTTCAGTTCTGGCTAAAGAACCGCCCCAGCCAATACCTTTTCCTGTAAGAACGCCTTCGAAAGCGCCTCTGATTCTTCTATATTGTCCAAACATAAACCCAATTTCTCTTCCACCTACACCAATATCTCCTGCAGGAACGTCTGTGTCAGGACCAATATATTTTTGAAGCTCTGTCATGAAACTTTGACAAAATCTCATAACTTCACCATCAGATTTTCCTTTAGGATCAAAGTCTGATCCACCTTTACCGCCACCAATAGGAAGTGTGGTTAATGCGTTTTTGAAAATTTGTTCAAATCCAAGGAATTTAATGATTCCAAGGTATACGGATGGGTGGAAACGAAGGCCACCTTTATAGGGTCCAATAGCGCTATTAAATTGTACTCTGAATCCTCTATTGACTTGTACTTTTCCACTATCATCTACCCAAGGGATTCTGAACATGATTTGTCTCTCTGGCTCAAGAAGTCTATCAACGATGCCTGCATCTACATATTCTGGATTTTTTTCTAAAACCGGTAATAATGATTCTAATACTTCTTCTGCTGCTTGGTGAAATTCTACTTCACCAGGATTTCTTTTTTTAACAACTTCCATGTACTTCTGAACAATAGTTGACATTTCAATCTCTCCTTTATTTCTCAGTTATTATTTATGAAAACCTTTACATTAGGAAAATATCACATTAATAGGAAGGTGTCAAGATGAAAGAAACCATGTATATTGTATACATGAAAACCTTTTCATTAATAAATGTGACAATATTCTCGATAATGAGACAATTAAATCAGATTCGATTCTGAGTGAAAGGTTTTGTCCCATAGGGCGGGACTCTTGGGTAACCGCATGTCTTATAATTAATAATGAAATTATCTCGTTTTAGACTTAAAAAAATAACATAAAAAATAAAAAATAAATAAAAAAGAGATGAATTTTGTATAAACAAAATTCATCTCACAAGATACATGTTTAATCCTTAATACTTAAAATGGCACCGGTATTTGCAGAAGTAACAAGCTTAGCATACCTTGCTAAATATCCCGTTTTGACCTTGGGTTCTGGTTTTGTATAAGCCTTTCGTCTTTTCTCAATCTCATCTTGAGATAAATTCACATTTAGTTTTCTATTGGGAATATCAATTTCAATGGTGTCTCCAGTTTTAACTAAACCGATTAAACCACCTTCCATAGCCTCAGGGGATACGTGTCCAATAGCAGCACCACGAGTAGCACCTGAAAACCTGCCATCCGTAATCAATGCAACATCCTTATCTAAGCCTAAACCCGCAATGGCAGAGGTTGGAGATAGCATTTCCCGCATTCCTGGTCCGCCCTTAGGCCCCTCATATCGGATGACGATGACATCGCCTTTTATAATTTTTTTATCAAATATGGCTTCAACAGCTTCTTCTTCTGAGTCAAATACAATTGCAGGGCCTGAGTGCACCAACATCTCTTCTGCAACAGCAGACTCTTTAACAACAGAACCGTCAGGACAAAGATTTCCACGAAGAATGGCTAATCCGCCTCTGTTTCTATAGGGAGAATCAATAGGTTTTATTATATCGTTGTTTTGTACCTTTGTTTTTTCAATATTCTCACCCATAGTATGTCCGGTAACAGTCATACAATCTTTTACAATTAAATCCTTCTTAGTCAACTCATTCATCAATGCTGGAATACCACCGGCTAAATGGAGATCTTCCATATGATGAATCCCGCTGGGACTGAGTTTTGTAAGGTAAGGTGTTTTTTCACTTATTTCATCAAATAAAGACAGCTCTAATGGAATCTCTGCTTCATGGGCAATTGCAGGAAGGTGAAGAACTGTATTAGTAGAACCAGCCATTGCCATATCTACGGTGATGGCATTTTTGAAGGCGTCAAGGGTTAAAATATCTCTGGGTTTAATACCTTTTTCGATTAACTCCATGACCTTGATCCCTGCAACTTTTGCTAACCGAATTCTTTCTCCAGTATCAGCAAGGGCTGTACCATTGTATGGAAGTCCCATTCCCAATACTTCAGTAAGACAATTCATGCTATTTGCTGTAAACAAACCAGAGCATGAACCGCAACCGGGGCAAGTTCTTTTAGCTGTTTCTTCCAATTCTTCTTCAGTAATCTTACCGTTTTTAAAACTGCCAACCTGTTCTATAACGGTGCTGAAATCTAATTTTTCACCATTATGGTCACCAGCTCGCATGGGGCCGCCGCTAACCACTACAGAAGGAATATTCAGTCTTGCAGCCGCCATTAGCATCCCAGGAACAATTTTGTCACAATTGGGGATTAGAACAAGCCCGTCTAAAGCATGTCCTGCTGCTACAGCTTCAATGGAATCTGCAATAAGCTCACGGCTTGCAAGGGGGTATCTCATTCCTGCATGTCCCATGGCAATACCGTCACATATCCCAATAGCAGGAAACTCAACAGGTGTCCCGCCAGACATCAATACGCCTTTTTTTGCGGCTTCTGCAATCCTATCTAAATGAATATGTCCGGGTATGATTTCATTCTGAGCATTGACAATACCAATTAAAGGCTTGTCTATTTCTTCTCGTATATAACCCATCCCATAAAACAATGCACGAAGAGGTGCGCCCACAGGACCTTTTTTAATATAATCACTTTTCATCACAGTAATACTGCCTCCTTATATTTTTAAATAATCATCTTTATATATTACTACAATTAAGAGACTGAGACAAGGTTTCAAGTCCATACCATCTAATAAGATATCTAAATGCCTATACTTAGAAATGGTAAAAAAGGAAAAAATATAAGCATTTTTTGTAGAATCATGGTAGAATAATTGTAAAATAAACTAGAATGTAAAGTGGAGGGAACATGGAGAAGAAGGGTAAATTTTTATCAATTGGTTTTAAGATTTCCTTGATGGTTTTTATTATGTTGTTTTTAAGTGCATCCATCATCGGTACTTTCAGCTATTGGAATTACAAGGAGAACTTAATTGTATTAGCAGGGGATAAAGCTTTAAGCGTTGCAGATTCTGTTGCAGCAACAATTGATGGCGATGAATTTGCTGAAATTGACCGGACCAATACTAAAACCCAATATTTTTATTTTGCTCAAGATTTGTTAAGTAAGGTTAAGAAAAAAACAGGGTTTGCCTATGTTTACACTATGGTAGATGAAGATGCAGACAATTATAAATATATTATAGATGGTATCTTGCCAGGACAGACTGAAGGAATCAGTGAATTGGGAGATGAACAGCTTAAAGAGGACTATGGTGAAGAGCCTTTAAAAACATTGGAAACGGGAGAAGGGACAACTTCTGATATTTATTATAATGGAGAAGACTTTGGATATTTGATTTCAGCATTTTCACCCATTATAGATTCAAAAGGAGATATAGTAGGGATTGTTGGTGTTGATACCAGTGCAAATGAGGTATTAGCTGAAGCCAAAGCCTATATTCCCTTGGTTGCTATTTTTGTTTTGGTATCAAGCATCTTGTTATTCATCATAGCATTCATGATCATCAGAAGAAGCGTTGTGGTACCATTGAAATTGTTAATGAATGCATCAGATAAGTTGGCATTAGGAGATGTTGATGTAAGGATTATTCAAAAAAGTAATGATGAAATGGGACAACTCATGGGTGCCTTTGGCCGCATGGTTAAAAACATAGAAGATCAATCTAAAAACGCTCAAAAAGTGGCTGAAGGCGATTTGTCAGTTGAAATTATTCCAAAATCAGAAAATGACGTTTTGGCCTTTAGTATGAAGCAGGTTGTAGAGACTTTAAAGGATTTGGAACGTGAATCCAAAGTTATGACAGATGCTGCTATGGAAGGCAATCTATCAATTCAAGGAAATGCAGATCATTTTAAAGGTGGCTTTCATGAAATTGTGCAAGGAATGAATGAAACCTTGGATGCAGTTGTAAAACCCCTTCGTACAGCTATAGATTACATAGGTAAGATGAGTCGGGGAGAAGAATTACCTGAATTAGATGCTTCTCATTACAATGGAGAATTCAAGTCTGTGATTAGCAATCTGTTAATCCTGAAGCAGTCATTGGGCTGTATGATTAGGGAAGTAGAAATAATTGCAGGTGAGGCAGTAAAAGGAAATCTATCTCATAGAGGGGATCTTTCACAGCTTCATGGGAAACATTATGATGTTGTGGAAGGCGTTAACAAAATTTTAGATGCAATTGTTGAACCCATTCAGGAAGCCTTAGCCGTTTTGAAGGATATAAGGGCAGGCAGCTTGAACTCAAGGGTTAAAGGAAATTATCAAGGGGACTATGAAGAAATTAAAGATGTATTGAACGATATGGGTAAAATCCTTAATGAATATATCACAGAAGTGACGTATGCTTTGGGTGAAATTGCCAATAAAAATATCACAGCAGAGATTGATGATGAGGGAGATGAATATGAAGGCGATTTTATAAAATTAAAAGATGCCATCAATAATATTATCGAACAATATAATTTTATCTTTACTGAGATTAAAGGGGCTGCTGAACAGGTGGAAACTGTTGCGGAGCAAGTATCAGGCACAAGCCAATCCCTTTCTCAAGGGGCATCAGAGCAAGCCAGTTCCATTGAAGAAATCGGAGCAACAGTTATGGAAATATTGGCTCAAACGAAGGATAATGCAGGAAATGCAAATAAGGCAAATGAACTTTCCATTCAAGCCAAAATGGATGCTCAAAAAGGTAATAGTCAAATGCATAATATGCTTGAGTCTATGAATGAAATTAAAGAATCCTCAAAAAATATTTCAAATATTATTAAAGTCATTGATGAAATTGCATTTCAGACAAATATACTGGCTCTGAATGCAGCTGTAGAAGCGGCAAGAGCAGGTGAACATGGTAAGGGTTTCGCAGTTGTAGCCGAGGAAGTTAGAAATCTTGCAGCGAGAAGTGCTCAGGCTGCAAAAGAGACGACAGATTTGATTGACAATTCTATTATAAAAGTTGAAGAAGGCTATAGTATGGCAATTGAAACGGCAGATGCTTTAAATAAAATTGTTGAAGGCGTAGAAAATGAAGAAAAAATAGTGAGTCTCATTGCGGAAGCTTCTAACAATCAGGCAGTGGCCATAGAAGAGATTAACAAAGGAATAGAACAGGTTTCAGGTGTGACACAAACATACACAGCTACAGCTGAGGAAAGTGCATCAGCTAGCGAAGAAATGACAGGACAGGCGCAGATGTTAAAGAACATGATACAAACGTTTAGACTTAAAGATTCCAAGGACGAAGTAAGAAAACCCATATTAGAAATATCCCAAAGGAGTCATGCAGAAAAACAGAAAAAAGAGGGTGTAAAAATCACTTTAGACGATGATGATTTCGGGAAATATTAATTCAGAACAAAGACAAGTGAACTGACCAGAAATTAAAATAAATGAAAGGGGTAAAGGTATGGACCAGTATTTGACTTTTATTTTAGATGAAGACCATTATGGCATAGATATATCTAGCGTTATAGAGATTATCGGGATACAAAAAATCACCCAAATGCCTCAACAGCCTGAGTATGTTAATGGGGTGATTAACTTAAGAGGTAGGATTATACCAACACTTGATGTGAGGGCAAGATTTAAGAAAGAAAGAGTTCCATACGATGAACGAACCTGTATTATTGTTGTAGATGTCCAAGAAACCATGATCGGCTTTATAGTAGATAGAGTGGATGAAGTGCTTGGGATCTCCCCTGAGAGCATATCCAGCCCACCAAGATTTAACCAAGACTTTAAAGGGAGATATGTCAATGGTATTGCCAAAATTGAAGACAGCATTATTATGATTTTAGAGAGTGCCTTGCTACTTTCAGAAGATGAACTGGCTGAAACGCAAATGATGAAGGAAGGGTAAATAATTTAGGATTTAAGATTTAGGATTTAAGATTGAAGGAAGGAATTTTGTTTAAAAACAAAATTCCTTTTTTTAGTATTGCTAATTTTGCATAGCAAAATTAACTATAAATCTTAAATCTTAAATCCTAAATCTTAAATCCTAAATCTTAAATCCCCATGTTGCTTTTACTAGGTGGGTGGTTTATAATTAACATACAAAAGAAAAGTATGTTAGGTGAGGTTCCTATTGAGATATATGCTGTTGCCCAGAAATGTCGAGAGACGCCAACGGGTCAGCAGGAATAATCGGTAAGGTTATTTCTAACACAGCTGACAGTGGTCAAAGCTCAATAGTGCTAAAGCTCAACGTGTATAGACATTTTCTCTACTTGTTGAGTAGAGTTTTTTATTTATAGAAAGGAAGTGATGGTCGTGGATACGAGTCCGTTACCGGATGGACAGATGATTAGAAACTTAGGGAATACTAATAATAATTATGGGGGAGCCACGACTGTTATGATTTTCTGGCTCTCATAAGGAGGGGCAGGAATGTATGAAGAAATCATAATAATGCTGCAAGAAAAGCAGTTTAATAAAGCGCGCAATGAAGTGCTTAACTACAATGAAGCTGACATTGCAGAAATTATTGAAGAAGCTATTGAAGAGGTTAGTATAGAAAAGGCGATTATATTGTTTCGAATGTTGCCTAAGGACATATCTTCTGAAGTTTTTTCATTTTTATCCAGTGATACGAAATTAGAAATTGTTGATGGTATTACTGATAAGGAAATTCAATATATTGTTGATGAGCTATTTTTTGACGATATGATAGACCTTCTTGAAGAATTGCCGGCAAATGTTGTCAAGAAAATATTAAGCCGTACTGAAAAGGAAAAAAGAAAACTCATAAATCAGTTTTTAAAATATCCTGTGGATAGTGCAGGAAGTCTAATGACTATAGAATATGCTGATTTAAAAAAAGAGATGACGGTTAAAGAATCAATTGATTATCTCAAGCAACATGGAATTTCAAAAGAGACCATTTATACTTGTTATATAATGGATGCAGGAAGAAGATTAGAAGGAATCGTCCCTTTAAGAAAACTTATTATCAATGAAGATGATACTTTATTGAAAGACATCATGGATACCGATGTGATTTTTGTCAATGCCTATGAGGATCAAGAAGAGATTGCTAAGGTTTTTATGAAGTATGACTTTATCGCCCTTCCCGTAGTGGATAAAGAAAACCGGCTGGTGGGCATCATTACCATAGATGATATTGTGGATGTTATAGAGCAGGAAAATACGGAAGACTTTCATAGAATGGCTGCTCTTATGCCCTCTGAAAAGCAGTACATGGACTCAAGCGTTTTGTACTTAGCAAGACAAAGAATCCCATGGCTTCTTGTTTTAATGTTTTCTTCTATTGTTACGGGTAGTATTATTGGGAAGTTTGAACTGATGTTGTCTCAGGTGATTGCTTTGGTTACTTTTCTGCCAATGGTTATGGGAACTGGTGGCAATGCTGGTGCCCAATCTTCCACTTTGGTGATTCGTGGAATGGCAGTTGGAGATGTGAAGCTTACGGATATTCTATGGGTTGTTTGGAAAGAAATAAGAGTAAGTGCCGTTGTTGGAATTGTTTTAAGTACCTTTAACTTTGTACGTATTTATGTGGTTGGCAATGGAAGTCTTGGCTTGGCTGTAACCGTTAGTCTTTCTTTATTCTTGGTCATTTTAGCAGCTAAAGTCATTGGAGGCACTTTGCCTATTATTGCAAAAAAAATAGGCATTGACCCTGCTATTATGGCAAACCCTTTGATCGCTTCCCTAACCGACATGATATCTGTTACCATTTATTTCATACTTGCAACTTATATATTGGGAATCGGATAAAAATCAATTAACAATTAAGAATTAATAATTAAGAATTAAGGAAGAAATTCTACTTAAGTAGAATTTCGATGATTTAAATATTAAATGATGCAGATTTTGAGGAGCAAAATCCTCCTTCATTATTCATTATTCATTCTTAATTATTAATTTTAGGAGGACTCATATGATTGTAGGGATTGGGACGGATATTATTGAAATAGGTAGAATAAAAAGTGCTTTGGAAAAAACAGAGCATTCTTTTCTTGATAGAGTATTTTCAGATAGAGAAATAGAATTCTTCCAGAAAAACAATATGAAACTTCAAACTATTGCCGGAAGCTTCGCAGCTAAAGAAGCTGTTATGAAAGTATTTGGAACGGGGTTAAGAGGATTTAAGCTTAAAGATATTGAAGTTATCAGGGATGAGTTAGGCAAACCTTATGTCGTTTTATCTAATAATGCTCTCAAAATTGCACAGGATAAGAATATTTTACAAATACATTTGTCCATATCCCATTGTAAAGAATATGCGATTGCCTATGCAGTAGGGGAGAAGAATGTTTAGGATTTAGGATTTAAGATTTATGGATGATTTTGTTGTGCAAAATCATAAAATATATTTATTGAAGTAAACTTTTTTGATTCTAATACTTCTAATAACGAGTAATTAAATATAGATTTTGGAACAAAATCCACCTTCAATCTTAAATCCTAAATCTTAAATATGTAATGAACGGAGTGAATAACTTATGATGGTTGTGACTGGGCGGCAGATGAAAGAAATCGATAGAATGGCCATAGAAGATTATCAAATTCCAAGTTTAAGGCTCATGGAATCAGCTGGAGCCTATGTTTTTGAGGAAGTAATGAAAGAGTTAAGTGAAGAAACCAAGACAGTATGTGTCATTTGTGGGGTAGGAAATAATGGTGGAGATGGTTATGTGGTTGCGCGAAAATTGACGCACCATTTTATACCTGTAAAAGTATACGCTACAGGGCCAATAGAAAAGTTGGCTGGAGATTGCAAAACAAATTATGAAAGATTAGCCGAATTGGGAATTCATATAAGCGTGTTGGATGATGACGAAAAACTTCAGAAATTACGAGAAGATATAAAAAGTGCAAATGTTATTGTAGATGCCATATTAGGAACAGGAATTACCAGAAGCGTAAGTGAATATATTAAAGAGGTATTTGAAATAGTAAATAACAGTGGCAAAAAAGTGATATCTGTGGATATTCCTTCTGGAATTGGTGCTGATAATGGAGAAGTCTTCAATGCGGCCATTAAAGCTCAGAAAACCATAACCTTTCAATTTCCTAAAATCGGATGTGTTTTATTTCCAGGAGCAGAATATACAGGAGAACTTCTTGTAAAAGATATTGGAATACCTGAAGAAGTCATAAGGCGAAATCATTCACAGATACATATCATTGATGAAGACTTAATAAAACAAATCATTAAACCTAAAAAAAGAGATTCCCATAAAGGAGATTATGGGAAATTACTACTCATTGCAGGGTCAAAAGGCATGGCTGGCGCAGCTGTCCTTGCGGGTAAAGCAGCATTAAGGAGTGGCGTCGGGCTGTTAAAAATGGCGGTGCCTGAGTCTATTAATGATATTCTTCAAATTTCACTGCCTGAAGCCATATGCTTGCCTCTGAGCGGTTCTAAGAGTCATAAGTTGGATCAGACTTGCTTAGACGAACTTGTGGCATATTCAAAGACATGTAGTGCTATGGCAGTGGGTCCTGGTATGGGTAAGGGTAAAGATTTTTTTGATATAATGACAAGACTTACTGAAGAGATAAATACGCCTATTGTCATAGATGCGGATGCTATAAATGCAATAGGAAATGATGCGGATGATTTTTTTAAAAGAAATCCTTACATGATCATAACACCTCACCCAGGGGAAATGTCACGTCTTACGGGTCTTTCAATTCAAAAAATTAACGACGATAGAATTCGCATTGCAAGGGATTATTCTAAAAAATGGGGAATAATAGTCATATTAAAAGGAGCACGGTCAGTTGTTGCATCCCCAGATGGGTGTGTCTACATCAATGTGACAGGAAATCCTGGCATGGCTACAGGTGGCAGTGGAGATGTGTTAACAGGTATTTTGTCTTCTTTTGTTGCCCAAAAAATAGAAAGAAAAGAGGCCGCAATTGCTTCAGTATACGTTCATGGTAAGGCTGGAGACATTATGGCAGCCAAAGTTGGCGAACATGGTCTTACGGCAATGGATATAGCAGAAGGTGTTGGAATTGCGATAAAATCAATAATTAACAAATAATTGGGAATAATAGTAAGAAAGCCTTTGTTGACACTATTCCCCCCAAGTGTATATAATAGTAATATATATTAATTTATATATGCTAACAGAATATTCACCTTAGCAGAAATGAAGGTGTAAAATTTTAAGGAGAGGTTTTATGGCTGATTCCAGAAAAGTATTAATTAATCTTCCCATTCATTTACTCGATGAAGTAGACGATTTAGTTAAAGAGGAAAAGCAAAACAGAAGTGAATTTATTAGGGAAGCTATGAAACTTTATCTACGCGAGCGAAAAAAAATACGCATTCGAGAAATAATGAAAAAAGGATATACAGAAATGGGTATGGTCAATTTAAAGATGTGTGAGGAAGGTCTGGAAGACGACAGAATGCTCCTTGAAAAATACGAAAAAATTTTAGCGGAGAGTGAGTGACTTGGTAATAAAACGAGGTGATATTTTTTTTGCGGATTTGAGTCCGGTCATTGGTTCAGAACAAGGTGGGTTAAGACCGGTTTTAGTCCTTCAGAATGATATAGGAAATAAATATAGCCCTACAGTAATCATTACAGCTATCACTTCTCAGATAAATAAAGCCAAGCTTCCAACTCATGTTGAGATAGAAGCTTTAGGTCACGGACTAAATAAAGATTCGGTTGTATTACTTGAGCAGATAAGAACCATAGATAAGCAACGTTTAAAAGAAAAAATCGGGCACGCTGATGATGAAATAATGAATAAAGTTAATGATGCTCTGTCAGTGAGCTTTGGATTAATAGATTTTTAGCAGTAGAAATCTACAAATATAAATTTGGTCGGCAACGTAATCTAAATCAATGATTTAGACTACGCGACATCTGACCTACGACGCAATCAAAGATTGTTTGTTAGGTCATTATGATTTCTTTGCATAAGTTCAACAGCAACGTTTCACGTTGGGTGAGCTAGGAAATGGAGGATAATAAAAGTGAAAAACATAGGAAAAATTGTATTGATAAGCATTACTTTGATGGCTATGATCAGCATGGTTGCCTTTGCCACCAACTTTACCCCAGGTTCAGAAGAAGATCCAGTTGTTACCCTGAGTTATGTCAATAATCAAATCGATGCCCTAAGAGCATATGTCGACAGCAAAGTTTCCAGCCCAGGAGTAAACACAGGAGAAGCAAATACAATGGCAGCCTATGAAATATTGAACTTGAAAAATAACCAGAAGCTCATGGGGAGAGAAAGCACAGAGATTATTCTCAGATCAGGTGAAGCAGAGGCTATCGACAATGGTGTTAACGGTATTTCCGATTTAACAGAAGGAAAAGATCTTCTAAGTGGGGATCCAATCATTGAAAATCATTTGTTAATTGTTCCAAGAGATGATGGTAGAGGCATAAAAGCCATTACTGAAATATATGTCATGGTCAAAGGCGGATATGAAATTCAATAAACAATTAGAAAGACAAAAGGAGAATTTTGAATTACAAAATTCTCCTTTTTTAAATATTTCACAAAACTTTTATTTTAGCTTTACTCCCAAATGAAATAACTTTACAATAGATGTAGTAAAAAGTTCACGGAGGAAAAATCATGTTTGTTAGTAATAAAGTTTTCAATATATTTATTCTGGTGGCGTTGGCCGTGGTCATCTTTGTGACAGCAGGACGCATAAACGTAGAAAAAGAGAATAAGACCGTAGATTTTGTGATGGATTATACAGAATTAGAGAACTTAGCTTCTCAAAGCAATCAAGAGGTCTCGTTTTGGCTAAATCATTTTAAAGATATGGGCATCAATAAGGTAGGTCTTGCTGAGGAGAGTATAGATTCTTTGATAGAAGCAGGAAAACCCATTAAAGCAGAATTGATGGGGGACGTTTCTAAAGAGATAGATTGGAGAGAAAAGTTGCCTGAAACGATTTTAAAGGCAATAGATGGGAATTCTGTATTTAATAAGAACGATATTCTCGTATCAACGAGTTCTTCAGAATTATATGCCTTTATAAAAGAGGGCTTTGAAAAACGCTATGAAGAGAGTAAATATTTCACAGCAGAAAATGAAAATAATTATTTTTTATACATATACAGTGGACCCAAGGATACTCTTTATACACCAAAAACAAAGTATGAAGATTCCAGTCAGAAGGGATTTATTGAACTAAGAGAGCCCATATACTCCAAACTGATGTATTTGAGCTTAGGATTTGATGATGAAAAAGTTAAGAAAATTAAGGAAAGTAATTTGTCAATTATCCCGAGAACTGTAGGCTACGATGAATGGAATGGAGAAAAGTTTGAAAAAGCAACCCTTAATGAATACAAAAAACTAAATACGGTGGCACCTGAATATTTGCTTTTTGCTGGATCAGAGATTGTGGGTCAAGATGAGGGAAGCAAGCAACTGAAAGAATACGTTGATAAAAATGATATAAAAATTGCTATGATTGAAACCACCTTTCAACGAGAAAACATTGATCAGGCAGGTCTGTTAGATATGGTTCAATCAACGGATTACAATACCATAAGAGCCTTTACAACCTGGCCATATATTCAGAATAGGTTTCAGTATTATAACTATCAAGGATCAGAAGAAATAGAAAATACTTTCTATAGAGCCATTACAGAAAGAAATATCCGTATGATTTATTTCAAACCCTTTAAGGAGCATAAAGATAATTTTATTTATATAACAGATGTGAATGAATATAAAAGAATGTTTGAAAGCTTGGAAAATAGAATAGCCAAACATGACATTTCTTTGGGAAGTGCTTCAGTCATGGAGCCTTATGAAGTAGGTTGGTTGGCGAAAATCATCATAACTATTGGAGCTGCTGCCGGAGGGATGATTCTTTTGTCAGCATTCATTCAGTTAAAAGAAAGAATGAGATACGTACTCTTTGCTATTATTGGGGCATTGATTGTAATCGCATATAGTTTAAGTGAGACATTGGCAGAGATGTTTTCCGCTTTTGGCGCTTCTGTGGTATTCCCGTGTCTTGCAATTATATATTTGATTAATAGATGGCGGGTTTATTCTACCCAAATTGAAAAAGATGAAAAGCTTTCTAGAATCATACTTGAGGCAATAAAAGATTTGCTGATTGCAACCTTTATATCTTTGGTTGGAGGGTTGTTTACAGCTTCATTGATTTCAGATATCAATTACCTGTTAGAGCTAAATATTTTCAGAGGTGTTAAGGCGGCTCAACTTTTACCATTGTTCATTTTCGCTATCGTGTATTTATCCTATATAGGATTTAAAGCGGAACATAGATCTTCAAGATTTAACATAAGGGTCATAAAAGAGATTCTCATGTCTGATATAAAAGTGTGGGTCACCATAATAGGATTGGGGGTTCTGGCAGCGGGGTATATTTATATTGCCCGTACAGGACATGATACAGGAGTTGAGCCACTAAAGATTGAAATGATTTTTAGAAACTTTTTAGAAGATTACCTCTTGGCTCGGCCGAGAAATAAGGAGTTTTTAATTGCTTTTCCGGCATTAATGCTGTCAATATATGCTATAATAAGAAGATTCAAATGGTTGCCATTTGTTTTAGGGTTAGCAGCAGTTATTGGACAAACTTCCGTTGTCAATACTTTTATGCATCTGCGAACCCCCGCCTATTTATCACTGACACGGACAGCATATTCGCTCCTCTTCGGAATTATTATAGGAGTTGCTTATATCATTTTATTTGAGCTTATTATTAGAGGATTTCGAAGAATAAGAGGAGAACAAACATAATGCATAAAGTAGTTATTTCTGGTTACTATGGGTTTAATAATATTGGAGATGAATCAATACTTAGAGCGGTTGTGGACAATCTTCGTGAAAAGTTAGGACCTCTTGAGATTACTGTTCTGTCTTATAATCCGGAGTTGACAAGTGAAAAGTTTGAAGTTAAATCGGTTTATAGAATGGATGTAAAAAAAGTGGTTCAGGCCATTAAATCCTGTGACATTTTAATAAGTGGTGGGGGAAGTCTGCTTCAGGATTCCACCAGTAAAAAAAGCATTGTTTATTACTTAGGCATTATGTGGATTGCTCAGTTTTTCAAGAAGAAGGTATTCATATACAGCCAAGGGATCGGGCCCATAGGAAGCAGAATTAATCGGTTTCTTATTAAAAAGACTTTAAATAAGATTAAATATATCGTCGTGAGGGATGATCAATCCAAAGAGTTGCTTTGCGAAATAGGCGTAGAGAGCACGCATATTAATGTTACGGCAGACCCCGTTATAAGGGTCAAGAAAGCAGAGCCAGAGACAGGTATCCGAATTCTTAAAGAAGAAGGGTTTGTAAAAGACCCTGAAAAAATGACTGTGGGATTTGCATTAAGAGGGTTGAAAATTAAAGGGAATTTCATAGAAGAAATCTGTAAAGCTTCTAAATTGATTTTAGCTGATTATAATGCAGAGATCGTTTTTATTCCTTTTCATTTCAAGGAAGACATGCCGGCCATTAATGAAATCAAAAAAGAATTAGGAGATTCGGTTTTTTATATAGAAAACAAATATCTCACAGAAGAAATGCTTAGTCTCATTGGAAATATGGATGTTTTGGTTGGCGTAAGGTTGCATTCTCTGATTCATGCGGCAATCATGGATGTGCCAATGATTGCAATCTCTTATGATCCAAAGATTAATTCCTTTATGCATTCGTTGGGGATGAAGGCACTTTGTAGTATTTATGATTTTCAAAGTGAATTCCTTATGGATGAATTCGCAAACGTTTTAAATCATAAGGACACCATCAGAGAAAAGGTCTATGGTCATATCAAGGAGTTGATTCAAAAGTTAAATCAGAATGAAGAATTGATTCAAGAGCTTTTAGATACGGGAGAAAAGTAATGACTGAGAAATTAGATATTTTAGGCGTTCAAGTAGACAAAGTTACTTTAGAAGAAGCACAGGATGTGGTAAAGGGGTATTTAGATGGTACGCAGTGTAAAATGATTGTAACGCCAAATCCGGAAATAATTATGGACGCTGTAAAAGATATGGCATTAATGGATATAATAAATGGAGCTGATTTAGTTATTCCAGATGGAATTGGATTGGTTTATGCTTCAAAGATTTTGAAGCAGCCTTTTAAGGAAAGAGTGACAGGAATAGATTTTCTTGAGAAAATGCTGGAACATTTAAATCACTCTCAGCAAACCATCTATCTTCTTGGGAGTAAACCCGGTGTCGCTAAAAAAGCGGCAGAAAAGATGAAAGAAAAATATCCCAAACTGAGAATTGCAGGAACCCATCATGGTTATTTTAAAAAAGAAGAGGAAGAAGCGGTGATTGGCGAAATTAATAAGGTTGCTCCTAATTTTTTATGCGTAGCCCTGGGCGCTCCGAAACAGGAAGCTTTTATTAATCAATACAAAGGTTCATTAAAGACAAAAGCAGCTATAGGCGTTGGAGGCAGTCTGGATGTATGGGCCGGTGAATTAAAAAGAGCACCAGATTTTTATAAGAATAATGGATTGGAATGGCTATATCGATTTATTCAACAACCAAGCCGGTATAAAAGGTTGGCCGCTTTACCTGCATTTATGATTAAAATACTGATTAAAGGAAAATAGTAAAATGAAAAAATCGCTTCTTATACTTTTGGATTATTTTATCATAACCATGGGCACTTTTTTAATGGCCATTGGATTGGTTCTTTTTCTAGAACCCTATACCATTGCCCCCGGAGGTGTTACCGGGTTAGCAATTGTCATAAGAAAGTTATCAGGGATACCCATTGATGTTACCAACCTGGTTGTAAATATTCCTTTGTTTATCGGAGGGTTAGTTGTTTTAGGTAAGAAATTTGGAATTAAGACAGCTTATGCAACTATTGCTCTTTCAGCCTCAATCCGGTTTATTTATACTTTCTTTGACGTAGAGATGTTCCATATAAATGATATGCTGTTAGTAGCAATTTATGGGGGCGTCATTATGGGTGTAGGGATTGGATTGGTTTTCAAAACAGGTGGGACCACAGGTGGAACCGATTTGGCAGGCGCGATTTTACATAAATTCTTTCCTCATATTAGCATTCCCAAGCTCATGATGTTCTTGGATTTATTGATTGTTTTTGCTTCTGGAGTAGTAGAAAGAAAGCTGGAAACTGCTTTATATTCCATTATTGCTTTATATATTGTGGTAAAAATCGCGGATTCCATTATCGAAGGTTTGAATTATGCAAAAGAATTTATTATCATATCCGACAAATATGAGGAAATAGGCAAAGCCATTATTAACAATATGCAAAGAGGCGCAACAGTTTTAAAGTCTCAAGGCTTATATACTGGAAAGGAAAAGAATGTCCTTCTTTGTATTGTAAGCCGCGCAGAAGTGGCAACCTTAAAAAAACTCATACAAGAAATAGATGAAAAAGCATTTGTAACCGTCAATTCAGTCCATGAAGTCATGGGAGAAGGATTTGAAAAGAAATGAAAACTTTTTAGATAAAAGATAATAGATAATAGATAAAAGTTAATGAGAGTTTTGCTAAAGCAAAACTAAATTATTTATGTAAAATCAAATAATAAAATGTAGATTTTGAGAATCAAAATCATCCTTAACTGTTATCTATTATCTGTTATCTATTATCTATTAATTATTATCTATTATCTAACAAAGTAAAATATATTAGGAGGTATATCATGGTTGTAGATTATCAAATTTTAGAATCAGTAGCGAAGAACATAAGACAGAGCATCATAAAATCTGTTCATGCAGCTGGTTCAGGTCATCCCGGAGGATCCCTTTCTGCGGTAGAAATACTCACAGCACTCTATTTTTACAAAATGAACATTGACCCCAAAGATCCAAAGAAAGCAGACAGAGATCGTTTTGTATTGTCAAAAGGGCACGCTGCTCCAGTTTTGTATAGTACCCTTGCAGAACGTGGTTACTTCGATAAAAAACATTTGATGACTTTAAGAAAAATAGGCTCTATGTTACAAGGACACCCCGATATGAAAAGAGTCCCTGGGGTAGAAATGTCAACGGGATCTTTAGCTCAAGGCTTTTCTGCCAGTATTGGAATGGCTTTAGCCAGTAAATTGGATAACAGCAGAAGCAGAATTTATACGCTTTTAGGTGATGGAGAGCTCCAAGAGGGTTTGATATGGGAAGCCGCCATGAGCGGGGCCCATTATAAGCTTAATAATCTCACAGCATTCTTAGATTTTAATGGGTTGCAAATAGATGGAACCAATGAAGAAGTCATGAATGTAAAGCCTGTTGATGAAAAATGGAAAAGCTTCGGCTGGCATGTTATAGAAATTGATGGACATTGTTTTAAGGAAATCATCGATGCACTCATTGAAGCGGAAACCATTAAAGATAAGCCAACGATGATTATTGCCAAGACCATAAAAGGAAAAGGTGTTTCATATATGGAAAACAATGCAGGTTGGCATGGAAAAGCACCAAATGATGAGGAAGCAAAGGCAGCATTAGTGGAATTGGGAGGTGAAGCAGATGTCAGATAAAATGGCGACACGACAAGCTTATGGAGAGGCTCTGGTAGCCTTAGGAAAAGAAAATGAAGATGTGGTGGTTTTGGATGCAGATCTTTCTAAATCTACAATGACAGTAGGTTTTTCAAAAGAATTCAGTGATCGATTTTTTAATATGGGGATTGCAGAGCAAAACCTCATGGGGACTGCAGCAGGTCTTGCAGCGTCTGGTAAAATTGTATTTGCCAGTACCTTTGCAATGTTTGCAGCAGGAAGAGCATTTGAAATTGTAAGAAATGCCATTTGTTATCCTTCCTTAAATGTTAAAGTATGTGCAACCCATGCAGGGATAACAGTAGGAGAAGACGGAGCCAGCCACCAGGCAATAGAAGATATTGCACTTATGCGGGCACTTCCCAATATGATTGTAATCAATCCTTCAGATCCTGTTTCTGCAAAAAAAGCAATATTTGAAGTGGCCAAATACCATGGACCTGTTTATGTCCGGTTAGGCCGAGTCAAAGTGGACAGTATTTATGAAGACACTTTAGACTTTGAAATAGGAAAAGGAATTTGTCTCAAGGATGGTGCTCAAGCTACAGTTATTGCAACTGGCGTAATGGTACATGAAGCGTTAAAAGCAGCTGAAATATTGGAATCAGAGGGCATTCGAATTAGAGTCATTGACATGCATACCATTAAACCTATTGATGAAGAGATTATCATTAAAGCAGCAGCTGAAACAGGTGCCATTGTCACAGCCGAAGAACACAGTGTTATTGGTGGATTGGGTTCTGCTGTGGCAGAAGTTGTTGTAAAACATCATCCAGTTAAAATGAAGATGATAGGGATTCAAGATATATTTGGAGAGTCTGGAAAACCAGATGAACTCATGAAAAAATTCAATATTACTTCAGACGACATCGTAAAAGCGGTTAATGAAATAATTAAATAAGAATATTCAAACTCACTCTCGAATAAAGATATAGGGATTGAACAACCTGTAAAGGAGTGAGTAAATATTTGAAAATGCCTACAATTAAATTCAGATTTCATCGCCCATCCAGAAGAACCGTCATGATTATAATGGTTCTGGTATTAGCGATAGTTGCATCACTATTGATATATAATTTTTTCATAAAAGGTGATGATAACGTGGATTACAAGGTTTTAACGGGAGAGGAAGTCCCTGTTGAGCTCACAAATGAGATACTACCCGAATACAAACAATTGGAACGTGCTTTGGCATGTTGTTTCAATGACAAAATTTATGTCATTGTCACTAGAGGGGAAAAACCCACAGGTGGATATGACATTTCTATTGAAAAAATGACATTAAACCAAGAAGAAGATGAAACCACAACATTAGTGGTCTATACCAAATTTTCAGACCCTCAACCCGGGGATATATTGACTCAAGTCATTACATATCCTTACGAAGTGGCAGAAACAGATCTTCAGGAGCTACCCAACAAAATAGAAATGAAAGTACAATATGAGGATTAGGCAGGGAAGTTTTCCCTGCCTAAGGCTTTAATTCAGGAAGAATATGCTCACTCATATTCTTTTTTCTGTTAAAGAACCATATTTAAATAGAATATGAAGGGAAAATTTAGTAAAATAAAAATAGATTTCTATTTGAAAAGGAGAGCGGCTAAACATGAATACCTTTGAGAGCCTTTTTATGGCACATTATGAAAAACTATATACACTGGCCTTTCGAATGACTGGAAATAAAGAGGACGCTGAAGATGTGCTCCAGGAAGCCTGTTTAAATGCCTATAAAGGGTTTCATGACTTTAGAGAGAAAAGCTCTTTTTATACCTGGATATATCGGATTGTTATTAATGAAGGAAAGAAGCACATAAAATATACAGAAAAGATGCCTGTGGATGTGTATGCTGAGGAAAACAATATGAAGTCGGAAGAGGTATACGCCTATATTAACAGCTTCGGTGAAGTCGAAGACCAAGTCATGATTAATAGTGCAAAAGAAACTTGTTTGCAACTTTTTATGAATTGTATGCCGTCAAAGTACAGAGTTGTTTTTACTTTACGTAGCATCCTTCAATTTTCTGTTGGAGAAACTGCGGAGATTCTTGGAACCACTGAAAATTCTGTAAAAGTAAACTTACATCGTGCAAGAGCACTTTTTAAAGGGTTGATGGAAGGCAAATGCTCTTTAATAAACCCCCAATACCCATGTAAATGCAGTTCCTGGGTAAAATATGCAAAGGACACCAAACGAAAGATCATAGATGATGATATTATAACCATTAAAAACACAGAAAAAGCTTTGGTTAAAGAGTTTAAAAACGAAGTATCAGAATTGATTTCCATCTCAGAGCTTTACAATACCAAGATCGTCTCAGATTCTCATGAGCGCTTTAAAGAACATATTAAGAAAATAATAAATGAAGGGCAGTTCAAGCTTCTTGCAAATAAAGGATTGAGTAGTAGCCATTAAGCTACTACTCGGCTGTTTCTATTTAATATCTTCTAAAGAAGGGCCTGAACCAATTTTCATTTTTCCTTTAAAATATTTTTGCCGCGTTGTATGAGCTTCCTTTGCCCATTCATCCACCCCTATTGCTTTAATTTTGCATAGGTTATAAAGCTTGTAATTTTGTGGCAGTTTGTCAGCCCCATCGCTGCAAGGGTGAAGATTGTTACATGGAAAAGATTCACAATCACAGCAAAAATCAATGCTTTTGGCTTCAACACATTTTTTTGTTTCACATTCATCAGGAATCATTAAGCAACCACTAACTCTGCACCCTTCACATTGAAAGCCTACAGGGCTTTTTTTCATGTAAGGCGCAATACGATTGCGTAGTTCATCTGTAATGTTATCCTTATAAATCTCACAATTAAAGCAGTCAATCCCACAAGGCGCCGTTAAATTTTTATAATCCATTTTGTATTCCTCCTTTATATCAGGTGACAGATTACAGGTTACAGGTGACAGGGATTAGAGATTAGGGATAGATAAGAGATAACAGATAAGAGATAACAGTTGTGGATGATTTTGTTACTCAAAATCTTCAGTTATACTATAAGAATCTAAAGAAATATATTAGGAAATTGCCATAGCAAATTTCAAACCTTAACTGTTAACTATTATCTATTATCTATTATCTGTAACCTGCCCCCTGTCCCCTTACAACTATTTAGATATAAAAAAAGTAAAAAGGTTACAAAAAAATATTTAAAAAAATTGTGAAACATTCTTTGCTTGATTATCGAAAAAAGGACTAAAAAAATGAAAGAAGTTGAAGGAGAAGATTAGTCTGAGAAACCCATACTAAAAAAGTAGATTTTGTCTATATTTTCAAATAGTTAGCCCTTAAGAAGTGACAAATTATTATAAATCCCCTTGATATACTTGCACTGGAGATTCAAAAGACAGGGGGATCATTGATGAAAATCGTATTGAGATGGACCACTAATCTCATCATTATTTTTCTAATTTTTGTTATTGCCAGTTCCATATTCAGTTTGGTACAGGCAAAACTAAATCCCAAAGCCATACCTTCCTTTTTAGGCTACAGACCCTTTACAATCCTTTCAAGCAGCATGCAGCCACTGTTAGACGAAGGGGATATGATTTTCGTGAAGCCCATAGGGACAAATGAAGTAGAAACTGGGGATGTCATCACATTTTGGACCCAAGAGGAAGTATTGGTGACCCATCGGGTGGTGGCTATTGTACAAGAGGAAGATGGGGGTGTGGGCTATAAAACAAAAGGCGACGCCAATGATATAGAAGACCATGAGTTAGTTGCAGGAGAGCAGTTGGTAGGAAAGTTGGTATGGGATATTCCAAAAGGGGGACATGTTGCCAAATTCGTCCAAAGACCCATAGGAATCATTTTGTGTATTATATTACCTTTTATCCTATTGGTTCTTTCTGAAGTGAAGGCTGTGCGAGCTTTCTTTAGGCGGAGGCGGAAGAAGACAGTTGCTTGAGATATATAGAAAACATTAGCAAAGAAGGAGCTCTATTGTCAGGGCTTCTTTTTGTATGCTTTGAAAACAAAACAGAAAAGAACAATTTGACAAATATTTTAAAATAATGTAAAATATTGTAAAAATAAAACAAAGAGGAATTTCTCATGAGAACTGCTATTGTTTCTGAAGATATTAACATGTGCAATGAAATAAAAGGGTTATTAGAATTAGATTCTGATGAATATGATCAGTATATAAACTTTGACGATTTTAAAAGCTGCTATATGCTTTGCTATGATTTTCTAATTCTTCAAACTACCGCTTCTAAAAGTATTAGTTCAGAAGAAATGAGGGATATAAAGAAATATTGTTCCAAAAAAGGTATTCGATTCATGTTATATGATTCAGATACCAATAGTGAACTTAAAGAGGAACCCGTTGAGGATATATCTGAAAATATGCAGAACGATGACCCATCACCTGATACGGTAGAACTTAGGCCGAGTCATTCAAATAAGCACAGTGGGGAAGTCGATAAAATTGAAGTAATCAAAACCGTTTATTCCAATGCACCTCAAATAAATATTTGCATAGGGAGTTTATCAAGGAAAGCTGGGAGCACTTTTATTACACTAAATCTTGCAAGAGCCTTGTCCGAGCTTAACATATTGGTATCTGTCATAGAGCTCCCCTTAAATAAACCCTATATTTTTGATTATATTGGACTCCAACAGAGATTTCAGTTTGACAAGTCCGAAGTAAATGATTTTCAATTTATAGAGGATATTCTAAAAAATACTGAAAGCAAAAGGAAGAAAGAATTGGTACAAGATAATATTATTTGGTTCATTTTGAATCCATTTGTAGAAACGATTGATAATCTTAATTTTGATTCAATCTCAAAAATTCTTTACGCATCCAAAAGAGCATCTGTTAATCTCATTGACATAGGAAATCATTTGGAGCATCCAGCTGTAAAGGAGCATTTAGACTCTTTTAATAAAATTTTAATCATTGTTGACCCATTGCCTCCGGATATATTACAAAATGAAAAAATGCTAAAATTTATTCAAAAAATTAAAGCGGCACATTATCCCGTTGAATTCATTATCAATAAATATCACAAATCAATTTATTTGAAGGAGCTAAATCAATATTTAGGATTTGCACCTTTAATGCAAATTCCTTTCATCGATAGCGGATTGATATATAAAGCCGTTTATCAGTGCAAAGTACCTTATTCAATGAAGGGGATAAAAGCATCATTAAAAAAAGAAATGGACTTATTAATAAAAAAAAATATACCAGATGCATTTATTAAAGAGAATAAAGCAAGGGGTTTAAAAAATATTTTGACAGGAAATAGAGGGTGATTGCTTGAAAGGCGCTATGTTTAATAAAGCAAAAGGCATTTTGGGAATCCTATTTATTCTTTCTGCTGTTGCAATAATTTTTTATTGGGAGAATTATGGGCGAGAAGAGTTGCTATATAAAAATGTCATGATCGCAAAAGAGAACATCTATAAGAATGAAACGCTCACGGAAGAAAATGTTATGGTTGCAAAAGTTGAAGACACTTTTATTACAGAGGAAGTAGCATTGGAGAATGCACAAATCATTGGAAAAGAGTCAAAGCAATTTATACCCCAAAATGCCATTGTAGATATGCGGTATGTAGGAGAACCCGAACTTTTGATTCATGTAAATGAGTATATAATGCAGCTTCCAAATGATTGGATTGAAGTTTACCCGGATTCTTTAAGAAGAGGAGATCACATATTTTTATATCCAGTCTTCAATTTCACTGATGAATATACCACTGAGGCGTGTATTAACACGGTACCCGTAACTAAATTGGTTGTTGCTTATGTGAAAGATTCAGGTAATAGAGAAGTCATAGATGTGGATCAAAAAAAATTAGAAAGGTATGATGGAACGTCAACCATAGATTCTATTGAGGTTATTATTAGCTTCGCTGATACAGAGAAGTTATTGGAGTTTTATAAAAATGGATATAAATTTATCATTTTGTATCAGTGAACAAATATTTAAAAAGAGGGGAAATAGGATATGAGAATAGGTTTAATAACAGAAATAAATGAGACTTTAATGTTCAGTCATAATGGAATACCCGAAGAAACCTTTGTTTTTCAATCTCTAAATGATATCCATATGCAAATAGATTTATTAATCATGGATAACAAACTTGTACCCATGGATTCGTTGATAAAATATATTGACCAGCAATCGGAAATAATGAAATATGTATTTATTCTATCTGAGAAGAATCCTTCTATTAAAAATACAATATTAAGAAATAAAGGTGTCTTTATCATTCCCCCCATGTTAACAGAGAAACAAGTTGCTTCAAAAATTTATAGGATTCTATATGGCGGCGAAGAGGGGGAAAAAAGTAATATAATCACTTTTTTTGGGGCTGACAGTAAAGTGGGGACAAGTATGATTGCGCAATCTGTTGCTGAGAAATTATCTGAAAATGAAGGGCTGAAGGTTTTGCTCATCATATTAGATGGTAGTCCTGGGATGGATTATGTTCTAAAGTTTGAAGAATCATTATCCATTGATACCGTAAGAGCCAAAGTGATCAATCACATATTAAGTAATAATGAATTGATAGATGTATGCACAGAGTTAGACAAATTATATATTTTACAGGGGACGCAATCCTTATTATATAGAAAATATTATCAGCCTGAGCACATTGAAAGTCTATTGCGACAGTTAGCAGATATTTTTGATGTGGTCGTTGTGGATGGGGGCTCAAATGTGGAACTTGGAATGACCATAGGTGCATTAAATAGCTCATGCCATAAATTCTTAATCGTTACACAACAAAGCACCTGTTTAAGACACTACAAACAGATTCAATCTCAGATTCTATCAAAATTGGAGATAAAAGATTTTTGTATGATTATCAATAAATATATCAACAATGAACAACTTTTTGATAAGCATCGACTGTCCCATGAATATGAAGCTCCTCATATGTGTTCTGTTCCATATTCTGAATTCAATCTGCAGGCTGAGATTGAGAGATGTACCATACAAAAATATCAAGAATCGGAGTACATAGAAGCCATTAAAAAAGTAACTGTTATCATAGAAGATTCCTTGGGTTTAAAAGTTAAACCCAAAATAGAACCTGTTTCTTTTTTTGAAAAAGTTTTTAAATACAGAAGGGTAGGTGTTGGATGAAGAATCAGTTGGAAAAAGAATTTGCTTTAGAGGAATACTTATATGGAAAAACCGTAGAAACCCCAGTATTCATTGGTAATGATAAAACAAGAGACCTACAATTTGAAAAAATTTGCTTTGATATAAAATCCTATTTTAATAATGAGTGGCAGATGGCAAATGCCAATCATGAAAAAATCCTCTTAGAGCATAAGAAAGCCATTATTGGACACAAGAAAGAAGTTGCATATTTCAAAGATAAGATAAAAGAGTATCTAAGAGAGAACAATCTATTGAATGTTTGGAAACCAGCTTGGTATTCAGATGCCGTAGATGCCATTTATCATGAACTTTGGGGTTTGTCGGGGTTAGCGGAATGGTTTTCGGATGCGTATAAGGGCAGTAGTTCTGCAAAAATCATTGGTGACAAGATCTATTTTTTAGTAAATGGAAAAACTGTACTCATGCCTCAACGGATTTGTTCAGATAGGAGAAAACAATTGATTAAGGCATTGCTATTAAATACACCGAAAAAAAGATCAGGAGACAGCTACCAAGAGGTATATATGTTGGATGGAAGTCGTATAACCATTTTTTCAGGAGACTTGGTAAAACCTGAACAGGAAATACTAGTATTTAGAAAGTTTTACATTAAGGAATATACCTTTGAAAAACAAGCTGAATTAGGAACCATTCCAGAAGATTCCATTACTTTGTTTAAAAGTATGATTCAGATAGGATATAATGTTGCTTTTGCCGGAGCGGTGCGAACGGCTAAAACAACTTTTCTTTCTACATGGCAAAGCTATGAAGATCCAACCCTTGAAGGGGTTATGGTCGAAACAGATCCAGAGATCCCTTTACATTGTTTGATTCCAACGGCGCCAGTGATTCAACTGGTTGCAGATGGAGAAGATTTAGAAAAGTTGACAAAAAGCATTTTACGTTCTGATGCCGATTACATAATTATGGCTGAAGCAAGAGATGGTGTGGCTCTAAATATAGCTGTTAAGGCAGCCAACAAAGGAACCCGACGTGTGAAAATTACTTTTCATACTACGGATGTTAAGGATTTTTGTTATGATGTTGCAGATGAAATTCTGAGGGTTTATGGGGGATCGCTTTTTAGTACGATGCTAAAGGTTGCCAAGAGCTTTCAATACGTTTTTCAGTTTATTCAACTACAAGACAAATCAAAAAAACGCTTAAAAGCAATATATAATTTGAGACATGAAAACTCCAGAATTACCATTCATCAGATATGTAAATATGACATGCATACAGATTCTTGGAAGTGGAAGTATGATGTTGGAAATGAGTCAAAAGTTATAGGAGATGAAGAAAATCCAGAAATGTTTCAAATTTTTTGCAAAGAGTTAAAAAGTTTAAGTGAAAAGTATCCACTAATGGAAAAAACGGACTTTAGCCCTTATAGGCATTTAGAAGGAACTTAAAATGAAAATACTTATAATCGCACAACTATTGAAAAGTGTTTCCTATCTATTACTGATTTATGGCATATGGATGATTTGTTCAACTTCAATTATTTCCATGTTTAGAAAAACATACTTCACACGGTTTAGGGTTTCCAAGGATCAATTGGTGAGAGGAAGATTATTCAGACATATTCATCTTCTGGTGACACTAACTTTTGAAGGAAAAGGCATGTTTTTCATTTGCAGTTTCATTGTATTATCCATAAGCTTATTTCTTGTTATTTTCATATTATTGATTAATGGGACATCTATTGGGACAGCGATTGTAATATCTGTTGTTTTCGGGATGGCCCCTTACCTGTATTTAAAAATAAGATTAAATACCATAAGAACTGAAGGAAGCTTTGAAGCAGATCTTATTGTTGGAGAACTACTAAACCAATATAAAATGAATTATTTCAATATGATTGAAGCCATTGACCGACTGGTGTCTTTTAAAGAGGCCCCAATCTGCAGAAGAGCATTTTATAGATTGTCTATTCAATTAAAAGATTATAAAACGGAGGAAGAATTAAAGGGTGCTTTAAAAGATATGGTTTTTGTGATCAATACAGATTGGATGAAAATGTTGGCGAATAATATATATTTGGCTATCGAATGCCATGTGAATGTCAGTATAGGACTTGAGGATATATTACAGGAGCTTAAAGAAGCCAAAACAGCTTTGGAAAAAGCAAAACAAATAAACCTGGAAGGTTTCTCGATTTTGAAGTACTTTTCTCCACTAATGTATCTTTTTACTGTGTTAATTTCTATAAAATACTTTGGTTTTTCTGTGAAAAAATTTTTTGCATATCAATTTCATACAGAAATTGGAATTAAATTTTTCATCTTAATCTTATTATTGATGCTAGTAAATATTGGATGCATGAAGGTATTTGAAAACCAAAAATTTGATTTATAGAGGTGCTGAAATGAAAATCACTTACTATGCTTTGGTTTTGTTGTTTTTATTTTCAGGGATTATTTTATTAAGAGAATGGGCAGTTGAGAAAAAAAGAAAATACAAGTTTCGATTTCGTAAACATCGATTTCGAAATGCAAAATCATTTATTCAAAATAATTTGAGTGATAATAATCACTTGTTCCGTGGGATAGGCATTCCCATTAGCGTTTATCAATATAATCTGTTAAGGTTGTCTATTCTATCTATAATCATTATTTTCGAGGTAGAAGAAAATGGAATCTCCGTGGAAACTGCTATAAAAGCAGTTGTTGTTTTCTCTTTGTTTATTTTTACTTCTCCCAGGCTAACGGTATTAGGCAAAAAAACGCCATTTGCAATTTTGATCGCTTCCTTAAAAAGGTACAACCAAACTATAATAGATGACGAGATTTACAAAGCCCTTTCTCGGCTTAAAAATCTTGTAATCACACAAAGAGAAAATCCCATGTCAGCAAGCTTTTTAATAGAACAAATTACAAAGTTTACTAAAAAGACAAAAGGCATTTTTTTGAAAACATTGTCTATGTACCATGAGGGCAATCAGGAAGAAGCCATTGAATTTTTTAAAGCGACTACAGGGACGAAATTAGGTGCCGAGTTTGGCAATATTATGTCCAAACTTGATGAGTTAAATCCAGCGGAGCTTAAAGACCAACTTATACTGCTTCAATCCTCTGTACGAGATGAAAAGGTGACATTAAAGCTAAGACAGCAGGAGTTATTTAGTAATCTCATGTTTATTCCTATTGTGGCAGCTTCAATGGCGATACTATTAAATTTCGTCATTATTACCGTATGGTTAGATTCTCTAAATCATTTACTAAATTTCTAAGGAGGAAATTGAAATGAAACAAATTATTATTATTTTAGCTACAGTGGTTTTAGGCGTATATATTGGAACAACTCTAATATTTAACGAAGAAAATTCTTTACAATCAGGGGCAGACAGCATTAGAGATGAAGCAATTGATGAAATCGAAACTTTAATTGGAAATTAAGCAGTGAAACAGTTAATTATTATTCTTATGTCGTTACTATTGGGTGTCTATATTTACGGAATGCTTTTAGGAGAAGGAGAAGACACAGTAAAGTCAACAGTGGGTGATTTGATGCAGCAGCAGATTGAAAGGCAGAAAATCATTCCTTGATGGTTAAGGGAATAGGCGTCAGTTTGGCTTACTCTTAATACTTGTTTAAGGGGAGATTTATATGAAACAACTGATTGTTATGTCTGCGGTATTGATATTGCTACTAATTTTTCCATTGCAATATGCCCTGGAACAGAAAAATTATTATTACATGGGACAATTTCAGAAATACGTCTACAATGCAAAAGAAGAGGCCAGAGCTGAAGGGTATTTTTCCAATGGAATTATTGATGAGCTAAAAGCAAATATTATAGGAGAATTTAATGATATTGAAGAATCCGAAATCCTTATAGAGGTTACGCGTATTCCAAAATATCGCACCAATGAATTTGATGAAAGAGAGATGATTCATTATAAAATCGGAATTCCTATAAAAAAACTAATTGTCGCTCATGCTATGCTGGGGATTTCTGATGATGAAAACAAGATGTATTATTTTATTGAAAATTATGCTTCAAGTGAATTGCTAAGGCCATGAAAGCTTTAATCGTTGGATTAGCTATTGCTATTTTATATTCAATATTTTTAGTTTTTCAAATGGATAATAATTTATATCTTCTTAAGCTTGAAGAACTTAAGACCGTATCCAATGAATGTTCCGCTACTGCTGCACTATTTTATGATGTTAATGAATTTAAAGAGGGACGCAAGATTTTTAATCAAGAGGAAGGAAATAAAGCCATTAAATATCTGATATCAAATAATTTGAAACTAAATGAAAATATGAATCCAACTCTTTATTGGTCAGATCGGATAGAATACTATGTATATTATTTTGATGACTCGGGATTCATGTCTGCATATCACAATGAGCTACATATTAAGACAGAACCTTTTTCATATGGGAATATCTATACAGATTCTATTGAGGGCTATAAAAAAGTCATCACGGAGCCCATTGTGATTGTAACAATTTCAGCAGGGAAACCCCAATACCGGTTGACATTTTTAGATTTAAAGGAAATCCATGGGGTTAGAAGTTCTGCTTATGAATATGTGGAGAGAGAGTAAGAAAAAACTAAAAATAGGTTTAAACTCATAAATTTAAATCACTTTTATAATGATGGATGCTGTGATAAAATATACAAAAGAGGAGTGCGGGGATATGGAAGATAAAACATTTGAGCTTTTATTTGATGGATATATGCAAATCTATGGAAACAAGTTAATCATGATAAAAGATTTGACTTCATCGAGAATAAGGTGGATGATTTATCCCTCAAGGTCACAAAGAATGATGTAGAGATTCGGGTTATTAAAGCAGCAAGATAAAGCCTGAAAGGAAAATAATTAAAATAATTACAATAAATTCCATGTTATGATATAATATGTCTAAATATATCACACATGGAATTCTTTATTTTGGATAGTAAAAAGTTTTAAAATACAGGAGGCTTAAAATGAGAAAAAGGTTTTTTTTACTAACAGTTATTACAATGATAGCCTGGACATCCATGAGCTTTGCCATGGGTGAAAGCTTTAGTGATGTTACTGCCGGCAAATGGTTTTATGAATCTATTACCCAAATGACAGAATCCGGAATCTTTAAAGGCTATCCCGATGGAACATTTAAACCGGATAATACCGTTACATATGGGGAGTTTATAAAAATGTTTGTTGTCGCCGTTACTGGTGAAGATTTAGGCAACAGCGACACTGGACATTGGGCAGAAAACTACTATGAAAAAGGCATTGAACTTGGGCTATATACAGAACATGACATTCCAATGGATGTGCTAAAAGAAGGTATGCCGAGAAAGTACATGGCAATCCTTATTGCCAACTATTTCGCAGATGTCCAAGTTGAAAATTATGACCTTATAAAAAACAGCATCTTAGACTTACACAAAGGGAAGCCTTACCAACATGAAATCATTAAAGCCTATGGCTTGGGTATTTTAACAGGGTATCCTGATGGAGACTTTAAACCGGACAGTTCCTTAACCAGAGCCGAAAGTGCCACCGTTATCAGCCGAATGCTAAATCCAGAGGAAAGAGTTCTTCCGGAGTTTAAAGAAGAACCCTCCCATGAAGCCTACTGGCAAGATGATCCGGATTATGAAGAAATGGTGGAGTGGTTGGAAGAGAATCAGAATGGGGCAGTTTACGGAATTGATTTCACCATTGAAGATGGCAAAATTGTACAATCGGTAAAAGATGGTAATAATTATTATGAATGGACACCCAACACAAGCAATTACCAAGATATGAATAAGCATGTATATTTAGCTTTAAAAGCCTATTATGATTATGCAAAAGAGAACGATATGGGATTATTCATAAATAGTGGATTTCCACATGATGAAATCATCATAGGTCTTAGGGAAAATACCAGGACAACAAATACCTTATTCTACTTTACTTTCGCAGGGAATCCAATAACGAATAGTAATGAGCCCAACTATGTATTGCCTTATGTCTTTTATAATCAATCAGCATATTTTACAGATGATGATGTCGATAGATTGAGTGTGGATGTGCTCATAGAAAAGGACAGAATGGGCAATGACTCTCTTGTGGATCTTAACCGAGAAATTTTCAAAGACTTGTATGGCAACACCACTGGAAACAAAATCATGGACTATGCCATACAACTTCACAAAGATTCCTTTGATGAAACCACCAGTGAAATGGTGAATCTGCCCAATAATAAAGTGAATATTGATGGGGTAAACATCTTCAACTACGATGACAACGGCAGTGTTCGAGCTTTGTATATGGACAAACCAGAATAAATCTACAAGAATAAAGAAAAATCCCCGACTGGTTCGGGGATTTTGCATAAAGGGGTGAAAACCATTTGAAAAAGAAAATTGCCATTTTGATTGCTTGCATCATATTATTTAGCATTATGCCAATTAAAGAGTTTATTGTATTCAGTGCGGGATTTACACCGGATTTAAAACATAATTATTCGTATTTTGAGGAGCATCCCAATGATCCTAAATTAGTAGAAGCTAAGAGCTACTTGGATACTTTAGGGGTTGATAAAATAAATAAGATTAATTTACAGTCATTAAATGAAATCACCTACGCCATGTACGGAATCGTGGCATATGGTTTTTTTTCTGGAGAGTGTGCGACTGCCGATAAAACCATTACAGGAAGAGAAGAATACCGATATATTGGAACGGATTTACAGGGAAAGTTAATCACCAATGACTATTTTCCCAACGATGCCAACAGCAGTACACTTCTTTTAGATAAAGATTGGATACCAAATGCGTCAACTAACTGGCCGACATGGGCAAAAGCACCCAACAGCCCTGAGTTTAGAAGAGATTACATCTATGAAACCCAAGGTTTACTCAATGACGGAGATTCTATTTCTTACAGTCTAAAAGAAATATTAGCAAAAAAACCAACCCATGATGGCTACTCGTTAAAGGAAGACTATATCAACTTACAATCATCCCCTAAGTTTTCAGTCAGGGGATCTGCTCGGCTTCAGCACAGGACCAATGATGGGAAGATTTGGTATGATACCTTTACACTCCCGGCACTTTTAGGGGATAATGCTTTAAATGTAGATATCAGCACCCCTAATAATAACTATACCATCTATCCAACAGAAGATTATATTGATATTCCCGTAACCGTAACATCGACCATTAATAGTGTAGATCATTACCTACTAACTTTCATTGCGTCTCAATGGGTAAAGTTTGAGAACAATCAAAAGGAAGGAGAAAGCTACACCTATAACAAAAGGATCTACAAAACATCTTTAGAAGAAGGGACCAATAGGGTTACCTTAACCGGCTATGGAGGAATCAAATCGAGTTTTGTAGGAGACCAAGAAAAAATTGAATCTGATAACACGGATATTTGGGTAACAGTTGCAGAAGACAATCTCATTGCACAACTGGATTTACCGGCCACAGCCGGCATTGGCCGAGAATACACAGTAAAAGATGCTTCCTACATACCGGCGGGAGCACGTATTTTATCATCCACATTGGAAAAGAAAACAACTGGAAGCTTTTCAGAAATAACGGACTGGAATGAAAGCAGTTATCAGGACAGCCATCCTGTTAAAGCAACCATTACATATAAATTAACCATTGTTTTGGATAACGGTCAGGTGGATTCTGATACTAAAAGTATTGAGATCATAGATGGCCGTGCGGTGGATGCAACGGCAGAACTGGACTTAACCCCATACACCTACGAAGGACATCCGGCATATGCTCATGATGTTTCCGTATTTGATGTAGAAGGTACAACCTATTATGCCAAACAAGCCTATGAAGCAGGTCTTGCAGATAACCACTTTGAAGTGGTGGAAAGCACGCCCCATACCAGAAACAGACTGGATGATACTACATCAAAATTCACTTTTCAAAATGAAGGCTATTATAACATAAAGTTAGAAGTAAAAACCCAAGACGGTAAAGAACTGTATGATACTAAGCCCATCGAAGTGAGAAAAACCCCTTATATTGAAGATCATTTAGGAGGGAGCCAAAAGCAAAACAGAAGACAAGTTTTAAACCTTTCAGTTGCTATTAATCCAAATCACCCCGTTACTGACTTTTTTGTAGAAGTCGAAGATATGAATACCGGTGAAAAAGTGCATTTAACATCGGCAAAACAAAATTCAACGGCTATTAAGACGAGAGATATCACAGAAGATGCAACGGAGTATTTTCATAACTATACTTTGGAATTTCTCACTAAGAATACCACAGAAAGAGTCTATAAATATACCGCCTATGTAAGAGACTCCAAAGGGGATACAGATACCATCAGTGAACTGTTTACGGTATATCCGGATTTACCCCCCATTGCTCAAATAGATATGGTAGATTCTTTTATTCGAGACGAAAACAGCGATGTGGCCACAGTCCTAACCGAAGATGGCACAATCAGCTCAGATGGCGATCAAGTAGAAAGAACTTGGCGTATTAGAAGAGATGCCAATAACAACGGAAGCTTTGAAGGGACAGAACCATTAGAATACATGACCGGATATAATTTCCAAGATCTTTCTTTTGGTTCCAAACAGAAAGTATCCTTTGAGAAAGAAGGAGTAGGAAAAGTCAAAGTCCGATTAGATGTCAAAGAAGTGTGGATAGAACCCACCCTTGAAGAATATGTCACAGATGCAGACAGATTGACAGGAGCCGTTATCAAGGATGTTATAGTCCATAATATTTCTCCTATGGTCAGTGTTGAGCCCATTGATACCTTTAAAGAAGACGTGCTAATCTTAACGACGGAAAAAGATATAGAGGAAGTAAAAAACCAAAAAGCAACAATAGAACAATACTTAAGAAATAATGGAATAGATAGTGTAGTGGAAACAGCAAATTACGATAACGAAGATTTGTTACCCCAAAGACAGTTGTATACCGTCTCACAAGAAATTGGAAAAGAGAATGATTTTAATTCCTATCTATTTGAAATAGACAATAGCAATATGTATCGTGTTTTATCGTCAGGATTTTCTATAGAAGGGACATCCACCCAATGGAGGGTATGCGAACCACCATTTATAATTGAGGCGAGGGATATGGCAAAAAACCAAGTTGTTTGGACATATTCTACAATGGAAGAAAATTTTAAACTAAAACAAGACAACTCTGAAAAATATCTATATGTTAGATGCGAAGATGAAAAAACAATTGTTTTGGATAAAAAAACAGGGTCAGAAGTAGTTACATTAAATTTTGAATTAGGCGATTGTACAATATATTACGAAAATAACACTCTATACTTTTTCTATGATGGAGCTATAAAAAAACTAATGTCCGACAATACGTTAAAAACACTTCATAGCATTGGTAGCAAGGCATCAAGCAAAGTAGATGGTAAAATACATTTCGGATATACCTTAAATAGCGTTACTTATAGAGGCATATTTGATTTAACAGACGAATCGGTAAAATCTCAGTATATAACGAAAAATGGCGAAAAAACAAATCATTTAACACTAAAACCAAGAGAGTTTGATATTTACGGAACTATGTTAATCGGTTCAAGCTATGAGGATGAACATGAAGATAAGTATTACACCTTTCAAATATATAACGAAAAAAACGAGCTAATTAATCAAATAGAATTCCAAGACAGCGACCATTTCAGGTATGAACAAAATGGATTTATAACCGACGAAAGCAAACGAGCAACCTATTTTTATAGATGCTATCAATATCATTACACAAGCTCTTCCTATTACTATATGAAAATAGGTTTATACGAAGTAAATGGCGATAGGGTAGAAAACTATACAGACAGAGGAACTAATGGGTATTGGCAAAATATCATATTTAAAAAACATCTAAAATCAGAAAATGCACTCTATTTTGTAGGAGGAGCAGATTATGCTTTAGGATATTTAGACCCTGCAACAAGAGCGTGGAAGGTAAGTTTGCCTAACTACGATTTTGGGCAGACATTATATCACGGCGTTTTTTGCGATGCCGTTGGAGAAGAAGCAAGACAATCTGATGCGTATAGTATAATAGTAACGCATGACGAGCAACGAATGGACGGGGAACAGCTAATACGAGTTAGCAAGCACGCAGTACCTTTAGAAGATACCGTACTAAGAAATTTACTTTATAATAGCAATTTTAGGGATGATTCACAAAAGAATGTTGTTATGATTGATGATGTTAATGTCAGCAACACATCTACAATGACCAATCTTATTGATACACTAAAAAATATGAGAGTAAAATTTACAGCTATAGGCAAAAATCTAACAAGTAATAATTTTTTAGTCAAAATTAAAGATGCATTACAAGGAAATACAATAGAATATAATACTTTTAGTGTGGAGAATAACTTATTAAATAGTGGCAATGTTATAAACACTAATAAAGAAGATATTAAAATTCCTGTTATAAAAACATCAGGTACAGGTTCATCCCAAACTAAGTTATCTAAAAATATAAAGCTAGAAGAAGGAGAAACTTATGAATATGAGTATGATATAAAGTTTACTCAAAAAGGTTCTTTAAATAATGCAGATATATTTAATTTATCCAATACAATAATAAATCATCCGAACGAAGGAACAAGCAATATTGTAATGGAAGGTATTGGAAATACGCAAATAGATGATTTTGACAGCTTTAAACGAAACGAGTTTTTCACTTATGATGAAGGAAGTTGGGGAGTTCATGGCGATGTATTAAAATCCAAATGGGACGCTAATTGGTCAGGCTATCAGAAAAGAACCTATACTAAAAACATAACTTTTACCACGGATACAACATCCATTTTATCCTTTAATTATTATTACAATAATGATATAAATGGCGATGATGATAAAAGTGAGTTTATAATCAATGTAGATGGTGTAGATTCTTTAGTAAGAAGGTGGGATCCATTTTATAGTGGAGAAGAAAATAGGAATTGCGACGGAGAAAACGAAAAGGAGCAATATTTTAGCAAGACATTGCCGGCAGGAGATCATACTTTAAAATTAAAATATGCTCAGGTATATGATAATAACACAAATATTGCGTATATAGACAACCTTTCTGTAAAACCTGTTGTACGAAGAACTAATGGAGCAAGTGATACAGGAGAATTTGCAAAAGGGAATATACCAATAGTAGAAAATGAATGGCGAAGTATAAATAACAATTTTAGAGTACCTTATAATACTACACAGCATGTAAGATTACCTATCCTAAGAGAGACATATAACGAAGATTTTTCAGATGGTTCATTCGATATTCCTTATATATCTTTCGGATATCACGATGAAAGATATTATATAGAAAACGGACTATACAGAAGCGATATAGAGGACGAAGATGGTGGAAATTTAAGGTTACACATCAATGTTACAATACCTGAAGACAAATTAGGATATTTTAATTTCAGAGTAGGGATGGAGCAGACATGGGCAGACGATGTAGGTGCTTCAGATAGAATAGGATTCGAGGTAGACCACCCTGATATATATAGAGTTATCGAGTGGGATCCAGGGGAATGCTACAGGCCATATCAACGTTCGAGTCCATTTTATCCGTACAACTCCAATAATAGGCGACTTTTGCCAGGAACACATACTTTTGACATAGACCCCTATATATCAGATGGAAACACTGAAGGATATATGAAGTTAGACAACTTTTACTTAAGATTAGATCCATTAGTAACAGACCCCATAAACGAAATGTTGTACAACAATGCTGAAAGATATGTAAAGTCTAAATCGTATGATGGGGATTCAAATATATCATTACAGTATAACAGTACAAGCGACTCTGAATTTCTTATCAAGAACTTTAAGTTATACAAAATAAAAGATGGAAATAGAGTGCCGTGGATAAGTTATGATATAGTAACGCCTGAGCAACTGCAAAGCATCTTTACAGTTAACACTACAAATTCAACAGTAGAAGTTGTAAACGATGAACAAGAAGTAGAATTAGAAGAGGCTCCTATGATTTATAAAAAAGGCGAACTTGTGGCTTATAATATCTACTACGATGACTATGAAGGAGACCCCAGTAAAAAGCAGTATTGGCAGTATACCCATACCCCGTGGAATGATGGCTTGCATCCTGATAACAATATTGTATTAAATTCCCCTATAGATCGTTTTTATCATGATGGAAAATACATCGTGAGACATTGGCAAGAAGACAGTACAGGGGTTGTTTTATACGATAAACTTAGTAATATTGAAGAAATCACTTTCTATGTAGAAGGAAATGCCATTGCCCCTGAAGTCACTTATATTAAGACTATTCCGGCAGAAGTTAAAGACGGAAATGACTATAAAATTGAAATAGGTGTAGACGATTACGATAAGGATATATTGGATACAACCATAGAATTATATAAAAATAACTCACTAATATACAACTATAATCAAAATAATGTGGCTCCGATAAATGAAATCTATCCTCCTGTCTTGTCGGGATTTGCGCCCACAGCAACGCCAGGGAGATATACGGTTGTTGCAACGGCCTCTGATGCTACGGCAACAGGAATGAGAAGTTATACTTTTACCGTAGTTTCTGAAGGGAATATTGAAGGCATGGTGAGGCATACAGAGCAATGGGATATAAACAGAAAAAAGTATAATATTAGAAAAACAGGAACAGAAGAAAACCCAAGAAACTACAACGTCTTCTGGTCCGGTGAACGCTTCATCCTACAAGGAGACGCAGAGGGCAATCCCATATCCGTAAACGTACAGATATTAGGAACCTCCTATTCTACAAACCTTTCATCCTCTGATGGGGGCATTACATGGATAGGAGACCTTTGGGATGAAAACATGATCAACAAATGGGGACGAAATGCGCCTAAAACCTTAACCTTCAGATTCACTGCTTCTTATACAGAAGACATGACAAAAGAAGACCATGTACAGGTCATTGTGGACGATACAGAGCCTTACTGGCAGTATCATCAGGCATGGTAGGAACAGAGGACAGGTGACAGGTGACAGGTGACAGGGGACATGTGACAGGAAAATGTAAGTTGAAGGTCTGTAGGGGCTGGTCCCCGTGCCTGCCCGAAAAAGGATTGTAGGGACGACCCTTGCGGTTGTCCGTAAGACAAGAGATTCCATTCGTAGGGGCTGGTCGCCGTGCCTACCCGAAAAAGGATTGTAGGGACGACCCTTGCGGTTGTCCGTAAGACAAGAGATTCCATTCGTAGGGGCTGGTCCCCGTGCCTGTCCGAAAAAGGATTGTAGGGACGACCCTTGCGGTTGTCCGTAAGACAGGAGATTCCATTCGGGGGCTGGTCCCCGCGCCTGCCCGGAAAAGATACAGGTGACAGGGAACAGAAAAGATAGATAAGAGATAACAGATAACAGATAACAGTTGTGGAGGATTTTGTTCCAAAATCTTCATTTTTGCGATTGTCCGTAAAATAGGAGATTCTTACACAATTCTTACATTTCAATTATTGACAAAGGCTATAAATGTCAATATACTGGGTCTTGGCAGTACTATGAATAATAGTACACTAACCACACTAATTAAAAGCTAGGGGAGTTAGATGATGAAGAAAATTATAAATATTTTGCGGGTTCCTGCGAGGAAGATAAAAGGGTTTGTTAAAAAAAGAAAGAAGCTTTCCATTTTTTTGGGTATTGTTCTTGTGATTTTTATCGTTGCTTCAGCGCTTATGGGCGGCAATGCAAACCAGGCAGTGGCAATGCCTACGGCAGTTGTTGTAAAAGAAGATGTGGAATACCGTGTCAAGGTAAACGGCATGGTGAAGTCTTCTGAAGAAAAGACCATTCTTGCGCCCGTTTATGGCACCATTAAGGAGCTCCATGTGAAACAAGGGGATACCATAGAAGAAGGTCAGCTTTTGGCACTTATTGATATTACTGAAGTTGATGAACAAATTCAAAAAGCACAAATTGAACTGGAATTGGAAAAAGCAAGATTAAGGGTCACCCAGGATGAAATGGATGCCGCGGTTATGACCACATCGAACTTAAAACAGAAATATGAGAATGTGCAGCAGCTATATGATTCCAAAGTCAAACTGCTGGAACAGGGTGCTATCAGTGAGCAAAGCTTTAAGGAAGCAAAAATGGAGTTGGATGAAGCTCAGAGCAGCTATATTGTTTCAAAAAAAGAAACTGAAAGTGGCAGGTATGTTCAAGAACTCAACCTGCAACGAAGTCGGGTTGCTCTAGCAGAATTGAATTATCAATCACTGATTACGGAAAAAGAAAAGCATTATATTAAAAGCCCCATATCCGGAACTGTAGGGGAAGTGTTTGCCAATGAGGGCGAATTATTGGTGGCTGAAAGAGAATTTATTTATGTGGTTAATAACAATGAAATGGAAATCACAGCCAATGTGAGTGAGTATGATGCAAGAAAAATAAGGATTGGTGATCCTGTGACCATTAGTACAGATGATGGACAGGAATATAAAACTTCAGTTTCATCCATCAGCCCCTATGCAAAGAAATTACAAACAAGTCAGGGCTCAGAATCCGTTGTGGAAGTAAAATCCATCATTAGTGGTGAAGATACTCTATTGAAGTCAGGGTTCAGTGTTAATGTGAATATATTATGTGATAAAAAAGAAAATGTTTTAACAGTGCCTTATGAAACCATTTTAACGGATAAAGATGGTACTCAATATGTGTTCACCACCCAAGATGGGGTAACGGAAAAACATGTGATTGAGACCGGGTTGGAAGGTTCTTTGACTGTTGAAATCACAGATTCTGATTTGAATGAAGGCGATGTGATTGTTATAAATCCCACAGAAGACTTGATGGGGCAAACTTCAAATGAGACAGGTGTTCAGAATGATTAAGATACAGGATTTAAGTAAGATATATAAAATAGGGGAGATTGAAGTACATGCACTGAAGAAAGTGAATCTCCATATAGAAGTAGGGGAGTTCACCTCTATCATGGGACCATCTGGCTCAGGTAAATCTACCTTAATGAACATATTGGGCTGTTTGGATAGACCCACCAATGGTTATTACTATTTGGATGACATACGGGTGGATCAAATGAAAGGTGACGCGTTAGCAGCTATCAGGAATCAAAAAATCGGGTTTGTTTTTCAATCTTTTAATCTGTTGTCTCGGAGTAGTGCTCTTAAAAATGTGGAGTTGCCCATGCTTTATGCTGGGGTTAAACCCAAGGAAAGAAGAGAACGTGCCATAGAGGCCATGGGAAAGGTGGGGCTATCCGATCGTATGCACCATAAACCCAATGAGCTCTCAGGGGGTCAAAAGCAAAGAGTGGCTATTGCCCGTGCCCTGGTAAACAACCCTGCTATTTTGTTGGCCGATGAACCCACGGGAAATTTAGACACAAAATCAGGGACAGAGATTATGGATATTTTTCAGAAGTTAAATGTGGAAGGGACCACGGTTATTCTTGTTACCCACGAGCCAGAGATTGCAGCTATAGCAAGAAGGGTTATTCATTTCAGAGATGGAGAGATAGAGGATGATCATGAAACATCCAAGGCAGAGGTGGGACTATGAATTTATTAGAAAGTATTAAGATTGCTTTAGAAGCAATTTTTGCCAATAAAATGAGATCTCTCCTTACCATGTTAGGGATTATTATTGGAATCAGTTCAGTGATTATCATTGTCTCTTTGGGGCAAGTGAGTCAACAAATGATTCTTAAAGAATTTGAATCCTTTGGGGTGAATCGTGCTTATTTAGGCCTGAGCTGGAGAGAAAACCCAAGACAAAGAGATTATATTTCTAAAGAAGATATAGGCATATTATCCGACGCTTTTAGCGATGAGATAAAGGGCATGAGTCCCAGTGTCACTGATAGTGGGAAAATTGTAAAAAGAACGGAAGAAATCAGTGTTGAATTATCCGGCGTCAACGAGGAATTCAATAAAATTGAGAATATATCCATGAAAAAAGGGCGATTCTTGTTGGAAAGTGATATGAAAACAAGAAGAAGCGTTGCAGTTATTGATGAAAAACTGGCATTAAAGATATTTGGCAGAACCGATGTGCTGGACGAAGAAATATCAGTGGATTTGAGATCTTCAAAAGCAACATTTATTATTGTGGGGGTTATGAAAGAGATGCCGGTTCCTTTTGGAAATATGGGAGGATATGAGCCTCCGGCAAAAGTGTATATACCTATTTCCAATATGGAACAAATGGTTGGAATGAACGGTATGTATTGGGGACTGGATATCAACTTTCGTAAAGGAGTCAATCCCGATGAAACCTTAAATAGGATGATATCTATTATTGAAAGAAGACACAATTCTCAAGGAAAAAACTTATATATTACCTATACGGCTGAAAGTGAACTGAGCATGGTCAATAAAGTTATGAGTATTCTTACTTTGGTTGTGGGTGCAATAGCCGCTATATCATTGCTTGTAGGGGGTATCGGTGTTATGAACATTATGCTGGTATCCGTCACCGAGAGGACCAAGGAAATAGGCATTCGAAAAGCAATAGGCGCAAAATATAAGGATGTCATGATGCAGTTTTTAGTTGAGGCTATTATCATTTCTGCTATTGGAGGTATTATAGGTGTCATGTTTGGCATATTGATTTCATCTATCATTGCCATTGCCTTTGGATTTACACCGGCTGTATCTCTCTTATCCATTTTAGTGGCAACCCTATTTTCTGCCAGCGTGGGTATTTTCTTTGGATATTACCCTGCAAGAAAGGCGTCCAAGATGGATCCCATCAACGCCCTACGGTACGAATAGAGATTAAAATGAATAATGAATAATTAAGGATGATTTTGCTAATGCAAAATATACATGAGTTTATATAGGGGCGGGTCTTGTACCCGCCCGTTTTAAATATAATAATAGATATTTCGGGGGGGGAGTAAAATTAAAAAATTAGTTTGGATGGTGTTGATATTGGTAGGGATTACAGCGTTTGCCAACAAGGATAAATTCTTGCTCCAAAAAGATGAATGGGTCCATCGAGCCTATGAAGAAATGGCTACTGGCGAGATCATAGGCTTGTTAAATTCTTCGGAGGCAAGAGAAGACAAAGAAAGAATACTGTATAACCTTAAAAATATTGACTGGACACAATATGAAAAAATAGGCAACCCAAGGAAGCTGTTAGATTGGTTGAGAGAGATCTCACCAGACGATCAATATGCCCTAATTAATATTTTAAAAATGGCAGATACCAATCTGGATGGAGTATATGCAGAAGGATACTCTGACATTGTAGGTCAGCTATTCTTAAAAGATATGAAGACATTTGTAAAGAGTGCAGCTGAGTTACCTCCAGAATTGGTAGATAAAGTATGTGGTTTTCTTCAATATAATTTATCTTATCAAGAGACACTAAGACCTATTATTAAGGAGCAAATGCAAGAATTGCTGGATCAGGATTTATCTGAAAAAGAAAGAGAAGTATTGAAGAAGATCGAGAAGGTATTAGGAATAAATTAAGATAACAGATAATAGTTGAGGATGATTCTATTGTACAAAATTTGCTTTATGTGCAGAATACAGATTATCTTTCATCTGCGAAATTGAGGTGTTGATAGTGATGCAAGAAAAGAATTATAAAGAAATAGAAGCAGGGACTGCCCTGACAGAATTAAAAAGAAAAATACCTTATGGATGGGATTTGAACATTTATAGAGGCTGTCAGCATATGTGTCAATACTGTTATGCTATGTATTCTCATAAATATTTAGGTTCCGATGATTTTTTTAATGATATTTATGTTAAGACAAATATAGTAGAAGCATTGGAAAAACAATTAAGCCAAGAAAATTGGAAACGTGAGGTTATCAATATTGGAGGTGTAACGGACAGTTATCAAGAGGCAGAGGCAATATACCAATTGATGCCTGGGATTTTAAAGTTGATGATCAAATATAAAAACCCTATTATTATTTCCACTAAATCAAAGCTTGTTTTGAGAGATTATGATTTAATAGATGAATTGGCCCAATTAACTTATGTTAATATTGCTGCTACCATTACAACTATGGATGAAGGTGTCCGAGAAAAAATTGAACCGGAATCCTGCAGTGGGCAGGAAAGATTTGGTGTATTGAAAGAATTTAGAAAGACCCAGGCAAGCATCGGGGTACATGTCATGCCGATTATTCCTCTATTGACAGATGGAGAAGAAAACATGGATGCAATCATCTCCAATGCGAAGGATTGCGGAGCAGACTATTTATTGCCGGGCACCTTGTATCTAAGGGGAGACACCCGAAAACATTTTTTAGCATTCATGGAAGAGGAATATCCCCAATTGTTTGATGATTTTGAATTGCTTTATAAAACAGGTGGTGCGGACAAGGCTTATAAAACAAAGCTTTATGTAAGGGTTAATGCTCTAAGAGATAAATATCAGGTATCAAGCAGTTATATGAAGCCCATGCGGGAAAAAATGAAGTAGCTTTTGTTTACAATCCGACCTATAAAGCCTATAATGGATATTGTCATATGCTAAAAATACCATATAAATGATTATATATAGGAGCGGAACAATGAATACATATATTCTTTATGGGATTACCATTGCATTACTAATAATATCTTTCGTAAAAGATAAGAAAAAAACAAAGATGGCTTTGAAGAAATCATGGAAAGCTTTTGAAAACATTATGCCTCAGATTTTAGGGGTCATTATGTTGGTGGGTATTTTATTAGCCATTTTGAACCCAGAGGTTATTTCCAAAATAATTGGGAAAGAATCAGGAATTTTTGGGGTTATTATAGCATCTATTGTGGGGTCCATTACATTGATCCCTGGGTTTGTAGCCTTTCCCACAGCCGCGATGTTGGTTGAAAATGGTGCAGGATATATGCAGATTGGCGCATTTATCTCTGCGTTAATGATGGTGGGTATTATCACCATGCCTGTGGAAATGAAATACTTTGGAAAGCGATTAACCCTATTAAGAAATGCCTTTGCCTTTCTTTTCACTTTTATTGTTGCCTTTATTATTGGAAAGGTGGTGGGCTAATTGAAAGGGTTTTTAAAAAGATACAGATTTTTTCTTTTAACCATCCTTATAACGGGAGCTCTATTTATTATCAATGGCGCTATTGGGATTCGAGCCTTAACTGTGACAGCCTATAGCTTTAAAGAAATGCTTGTTGTTCTTCCGCCTATTTTTATTCTATTGGGATTATTAGATGTCTGGGTACCCAGAGAACTGATGGTTCGATATATGGGAGAAGATTCTAAGATGAAAGGGATCATCTTGGCATTTCTATTGGGATCAGCAGCCGCAGGCCCCTTGTATGGTGCGTTTCCCGTTGCAGCGGTATTGATGAAAAAAGGCGCAAAATTTTCTAATATACTCATTTTTATCGGCGCATGGTCCACAACAAAGATCCCCATGTTCTTATTTGAAGTGTCTTCTTTAGGCGCAAAATTTGCTGTTACAAGGCTTTTGGTAGACATTCCTGGCATTATTATTATTGCCTATCTTGTTTGTGCAATAATTCCCAAAGAAGAAGTGGAAAAAATATATAAAAACATAGAAATCATGTAACTTTTTCTTTAAGCCGTTGGTTGTTCTTTTGAATAATGCTTTAGCTTTCTGTATAGGGTTCTAAGCCCCATGCCTAATTCTGCCGCCGCTAAGGTTTTGCCTTTCATATCCCAACCATGCTTGTTTAAAGCACCTTGAATGGCTTGAAACTCAACATGATCTATTTTTGTTCTGATTAATGGGGCATCCTCTATTTTTGTATCTGCAAATTTTTCAGGTAAGCTTGACAACTGAATCATAGGGGATTCTTCCATGTTGACGGCATATTCTACTACATTTTCTAATTCCCGTATGTTGCCTGGCCAGCTATAGTGATAAAAAAGATGGATGACTTTCTGGGAAAATTCATCAATGTTTTTATTTAATTTAATCGTATACTTCCTTAGAAATTCATTGGCCAATATTTCTATGTCATCAATTCGACTATATAAAGGAGGAATATCCATAGGGATTACATTGAGCCGATAATAAAGATCGTCTCTGAACTTTTTGTTTTCTATCATTTCTAACAGGTTCTTATTGGTTGCAGCGATAATCCTAACATCTATAGAAATAGAACTTGTCCCTCCCACACGCTCAATGGTATGGTCTTGTAAAACCTTCAGCAGCTTGGCCTGAATGTGCAATGGCATTTCACCTATTTCATCTAAAAATAATGTTCCATGCTGCGCCAATTCGAATTGTCCCGGTTTTCCGCCTTTCTTGGCGCCAGTAAAAGCGCCTTCTTCATAGCCAAATAATTCGCTTTCAAAGAGGTTCTCGGGGATACTTGCGCAATTAATCGTAATAAAAGGAAAATTTCTTCTTGTACCCTCGTGATGAATTGCTTTGGCGACAAGGCCTTTCCCTGTACCTGTTTCGCCGGTGATTAGAATCGTTGAGGTGCTCTTTGCAATTTTTCTTATTTTGATTTTTAATGTTTCAATTATTGGGCTCTTTCCTTTAATGTTATCTATTGAGAAATTCCTATTTTGCACATCATTTATAAACACCCCCGGATCAACTGAGTTGTCCTCAATAATCTGAATAACGGCACCTTGTAATTTATCATTTTCAAATAGCGGTAAAGAAGATATTTTTCCATTGATCTTATTACTATTTAAGGTATCATTAAATGGTTTCCCGTTGATTATTCTCTTATTGATATGGGGGGGCAATAATTGGTGGATGGGTTGAGAATTTAGGCTACAAAATGAAAACAGTTTTTCGGCCGAAGGGTTGCTATAGTGAACATATCCATGCTGGTCCACCACCAATAAGCTATTATGAGATATGTTTAAAGTTTCTTGAAGGATCTCTTGAAGATGAGAGACCTGGTTGCTTTTATATTTAAAGGTAATAAGATTTGAAATAAGATCGGTCATTTGATTGACAATATTGACGTAGACATGCAGGTTTTGAGTAATTCTATTGTGCCCGTTTTTCGTAAAAGAGGTTAGAGTAATGACACCCACTGGTTTGTTATCATACTTAATGCAATTTAGAATTTCGATGGTTGCAGGACATTTTTTAATAAACCGGCAGCCCATACAAGATTTCATATGTCCCGGTTTGTTAACTAAATGATTGCCATTTAATATAACTTCTTCAATGGAAGGGGCATGGACAGCACTTCCTTTTCTATCTAAATAGGTGGGGGTACTGGCAATGATATGACTTTGAGAATCAAAGATAGCAACTTCTAAATTTAATGTATTGCTAATACCTTCAATGATATTTTGAAGATCTGATTTGAAAGCTTCAAGAAAAACCATTTTACAACCCCCTCTTCGAAAGAATATGTATTTTAAGACACTCAAATTATATCGCATTTTGCAATGCTTGGCAAACCAATTGTCATATTTGGCAAATAAAATGATGGATGAGTTGCTTTAGAAAAGATGCATCCATTAAAACTTAATTCTAATAAGATGAGAAGCTGTATTTTTCACGTCTTTCTAATTTTCAAGTATGGGTTTTTATCTCTGGCATGAAAGATGCAAGTTATATTTAAATGACCATTATTAAAAAGTATGGGAGGAGGATTGAAATGCTACAAAAAAAAGAGGTATTATCTCTCGAAGGAAAAGTAGCGGTGATTACTGGAGCTGCATCAGGTATCGGGCTGGGTACAGCACAACTGTTATCTGCATATGGTGCCAAGGTTGCCATGTTGGATGTTAATGAAAAGGGAGAAGAGGAAGCACAAAAGATAAGAGAAGCAGGAAGAACGGCACTCTTTTTTAAATGTGATGTGACATCGATACATGAGATTAAGAAAACCGTTCATGAGATTATAGGGAACTTCAAAAAAATAGATATTCTATTCAATAATGCAGGCGTTACGGTTAGAAAGACCGTTGTTGATCTTGAAGAAAGTGAATGGGATTTTGTTATGGACGTTGGGTTAAAAGGCACCTATCTCATGTCTAAGTTTGTCATTCCCATTATGGCAGAGGCCGGAGGTGGAAGCATCATCAACACAGGCTCCGGATGGGGGATGAAAGGTGGCGATAAAGCCGCAGTCTATTGTGCCATGAAGGGTGGAATCGTCAATTTAACCCGTGCCATGGCCATTGACCATGGGGTGCAAAATATTCGTGTTAATAGCGTGAATCCCGGGGATACCAATACGAGTATGCTCAAAGAAGAAGGGCGCCAACTGGGATGTGAAGAGATGGCTTTTTTGAAGGACTCAGCAAAGGGGAGGCCCCTTGAACGATTAGGACTGCCTGAAGACATTGCCAATGCAGTCTTGTTTTTGGCCAGTGACCTGTCAAGCTGGATTACAGGATCAGCGCTTGTTGTTGATGGTGGAGGAATCGCATAATTTAAAGTGTTAAGTTTAAACAGACTCCTTCGGAGTAGTAATCTGAGTGTTAAGTTTGAATAGACTCCTTCGGAGTAGTAATCCAAGTGTTAAGTTTAAATAGACTCCTTCGGAGTAGTTTAAGTTTAAATCGAAGATTTTGTGAAATAAAATCTACCATAACACTTACACTTCAACGTACTTATTACTTTAACTTCAACTTACTCTTTTCTTACACTTACACTTATACTTCAACTTATACTTATACTCACACTCATACTCGCGGACAACCGCAAGGGTTGTCCCTACAAATCATTTAGGAGGGAAGACTATGACCATTAAAGGGTTTAAAAATCACCCGTATATACCAAATTCAGTTCCAGAAGTACAAAAAGAAATGCTGGAAGAGATAGGGCTAAATAGCCTGGAAGACTTGCATGAAGCCATACCTGATTTTTTGAAATTAAAGAATAATATGAACCTACCAAAGGCCATTGGATCAGAATATGAACTTAGAAGGCATGTTGAAGATATTCTAAAAAAGAATAAAACCTGTAAAGATAATTTAAATTTTTTAGGGGCAGGATGCTGGCAACATTATGTTCCTGCAATCTGTGATGAAATAAATTCAAGAGGAGAATTTCTGACTGCTTATGGGGGAGAATCTTATAACGACTTTGGAAGATTTCAAGCACTGTTTGAATACGAGAGCCTTGTTGGAGAGCTTGTGGATATGGATGTGGTGAATGTTCCGACTATGGATTGGGGCCAAGCAGCAGCAACATCCATTAGAATGGCATCCAGAATAACGGGTAGAAAAGAAGCTGTGGTGCCTAAGGCAATGGATAACGAAAAGTTTTTAATTATGAAAAACTACTGTTCGCCAGATATTCAACTCATTCAAGTGGACTATGTAAAAGGAACAGGACAATTAGACCTTGTGGATTTAAAGAATAAAGTCTCTGAAAAAACAGCAGCGATATATTTTGAAAACCCGTCGTTTTTAGGCTTTATTGAAGAAGATGGACAAAAAATATCGGATTTAGCTCATAAGTACGATGCCATAAGTATTGTGGGTGTTGATCCCATCTCATTGGGGGTATTGACGCCGCCATCCCAATATGGGGCAGATATCATCTGTGGTGATTTGCAACCTTTGGGAATCCATATGAATTATGGAGGTGGACAATCGGGATTTGTAGCAACCCGAGATGAAGAAAAATATGTTATGGAATATCCTTCAAGGCTTTTTGGAATCGCTCCAACCAGTGTAGAAGGCGAATATGGCTTTGGAGATGTGGCTTTTGATAGAACTTCATTTGGAAACCTCAGAGAGCAAGGCAAGGAATACGTAGGGACACAAACAGCATTGTGGGGCATAACAGCAGGTGTGTATCTCGCAACTATGGGCCCCAAGGGAATGGAAGAAATTGGTCAAACCATTATGCAAAAATCACAGTATGCAACAGAGCGTTTAAATGAGATTAAGAGTATTAAAAGTCCACTTTTTAATAGTGTTAACTTTAAAGAATTTGTTGTTGATTTTAATGAAACCCATAAAACGGTTCAGGAAATCAATAAAAAACTCTTGGAAAAAGGCGTTTTTGGTGGCAAGGATTTATCTTCAGACTTTCCAGAATTAGGGCAATGCGCTTTATACTGTGTGACGGAAATTCATACAAAAACGGATATTGATAAGCTTGTTGCTGCTTTAGAGGAAGTTTTAAAATCATAGGAAAAATCTTATGGAAAGGAAGGCCTAGATATGAAAAGAATTAATAGAAGTGCAAAAATTAGAAACTTCCATCAGGCGAAATGGGATGAGCCTATTATATTTGAATTAAGCAAAAAGGGTGAAAGAGGTATTTTGGTCCCTCAAGCTGAAGAGTCCATTGTAAAGGCAGTAGGGGATGGCATATCCAACATACCAAATCAGATGAGAAGAAAGGAGTCTCCAAATCTTCCTGAAATATCTCAAGCAAGGGTGCTAAGACACTATATGCGATTGTCTCAGGAAACCTTAGGAGCAGATGTTAATATAGAAATTGGCCAAGGCACATGTACCGTAAAGTATAGTCCAAAAGTAAATGAAATGCTTGCCAGATTGCCTGAAATGACAGAGCTTCATCCTTTGCAGGACGAGGGCACGGTTCAGGGGATTTTAGAGATCATGTATCAAACAGACCGTTTTATGTGTGAAATATCTGGGATGAATAGATTCAGTTTTCAATCAGGGGGCGGAAGTCAAGCGGTCATGACCATGGCTTCTATTGTACGTGCATATCATGATGAACGCGAAGAAGCACAACAAAGAGATGAAGTCATAACCACTATATATTCGCATCCATCTGATGCAGCAGCACCCGCTGTAATGGGCTATAAAATTATTTATATTCATCCAGATGAAAACGGGTTTCCCGATTTTGAAGCCTTTAAAGCCGCAGTCAGTAAAAGAACGGCTGCCTTTATCGTAGCAAATCCTGAAGATACAGGAGTCTATAATCCCAGAGTAAAAGAGTTTACAGATTTAGTACACAGCGTTGGAGGGCTTTGTGGATATGACCAAGCCAATGCCAATGGATTATTCGGGGTTACCAGAGCTAAGGAAGCAGGGTTTGACATGTGCTTCTTTAATCTTCATAAATCATTCTCCACACCTCACGGTTGTGGTGGCCCTGCAGTAGGGGCAGTAGGTGTGGTAACAGAACTGGAAAAATATTTGCCAGGGCCCCTTGTTGATTATGATAACGAAAAATATTTTATGAATTATGAGAATAGTAATACCCCTTACAATATTGGAAAAGTTAGAATATTTAATGGTGTCGCTCCTGTGGTATTGAAAGCATATGCATGGATTATGTCAATGGGTGCTGAGGGACTTTACGAGGTAGCAAAAATAGCTGTTTTAAACAATAATTATTTATTTAAAAAATTAATGGAAATAGAGTGTATAGATGCCCCGTATATTAGAGGAAAACAAAGAATAGAACAGGCCAGATATACCTTAGAGAAACTCACAGAAGATACGGGCATTACATCAGGAGATGTTCAAAGACGCATGATGGATTTCGGAATGCATTATTGGACCAGCCATCATCCCTACTATATTCCTGAGCCCATGACATTAGAACCTACAGAAACACCCTCCAAAGAAGATTTAGATGAGTATGTTGCAGCAATAAAGCAGATTGTAAAAGAAGCTTATGAGAGTCCTGAAATAATAAAAACGGCTCCTCATAGAAGTGTTTGTCACAAATTAGATGAAACAAGCTTGGATGAGCCCAGCGAATGGGCCATCTCATGGAGAAGCTATTTGAAAAAAACGGACCCCATTGATTAAAAAGGATGATGAAAATTGAAACGAGTGGGATTAATCATAAACCCCATTGCAGGTATGGGCGGAAGTGTTGGATTAAAGGGGACTGATGGGGTCGTTCCCAGGGCAATAGAGCTGGGTGCTAAGCCCCGCTCTTCTGAAAGAACCAGGTTGGCCCTAAGCGTTCTAAATGAAATAAAGGATGAGATTGAAATTGTAACTTGTTCAAAAGATATGGGGGAGAACGAGGCAAGGTACTATGGCTTTCCTACAAAAGTTGTATGGCAACATAATCATAAGCACAGTAGTCATAAAGATACAATAAAGGCTGCTGAAAAGATGATGGAGGAAAAAGTTGGTCTTATTCTTTTCGCAGGAGGGGATGGAACCGCAAGGGATATATTTAATGCAGTAGGAGAAAATATGCCGGTTATAGGTATACCTGCTGGTGTCAAAATTCATTCGCCTGTTTATGCAAAAAACCCCAAGATGGCAGGAGAATTGGCTAAGCTGTATTTGACGAATAAGATAAAACGGTTGCAAGAAGTCGAGGTTTTAGACATAGATGAGGAAGCCTATAGATTGGGTAAAGTGCATACAAAATTGTATGGATACTTGAAAATTCCTTATGAGAAAAAATACGTACAAAACAGAAAAGCACCTACGCCCCTTAGTGAAGTTGCCTCCCAAAATGCCATTGCTCTTGATGTTATGGATCATATGGAGGATAATACTTTTTATGTTATTGGACCAGGAACAACCACAAGAGCCGTTATGGAAAATATGGGCCTTCCCAATACCTTGCTAGGCGTAGATGTCATATTTAATAAGCAAGTTGTCACTTTAGATGTAACCGAGAAGCAGCTGATCAGTATTATTGAAGGAAAAAAATGCAAGCTTATTATTACACCCATAGGGGGACAAGGATATCTTTTGGGAAGAGGGAACCAACAGATTAGCCCAAGTGTTATAAAAATCATAAGGAAAGAAAACATAATGGTTATAACCACGAAACAAAAAGTCGCGGAGCTTAAAGGAAATCCTTTGCTCGTTGATACAGGCGACAGTGAAGTCGATGAAATGCTAAAGGGGTATGTGAAGGCACAGGTGGGTTATAAAGAACAAATTATTTACCCCATAAGTTCATAAATGAAGTGAGACCCATCAGTGGAGTTTCAGACTCTCCACTGATGGCAAGACGAACAACATGGGCGAAGCCCATTC
>JADQBM010000104.1 GCA_016278615.1 Clostridia bacterium
GGGTGACATTTTCGCTCGATAGTTTACATACTGACATTATCGCAAGATAACAACACCTGAAGAACTATGAAGATTGACTTGCAAATTACATTAAAATATAATGAAAATAGAAATTGTCTATCAGATCAATGGTATGGAGGTTTGAGCCGTGAGTAAATTATCGTTTAAGGCGTTTTGTATTGAGTATTACAGTAAGCATATCGGTAAGCCCAGCAATGAAATTTACACTTTGTTTGCAAAGGAAGGCTTGCTTGATCTTCTTGACAGCGATTATGAAGATCTACACGGAATGGGAATGGAATACCTGATGCAGTTTTTTGATGAATATCTCGGAGGTAAGAATTAATGATTGTTTATCACGGTACGATACTGGAAATTCAAAAACCGGAAATCATAAAAAGAGAAATCGGTCGCGACTTTGGTTTTGCTTTTTATACAACAGATATAAAGGAACAGTCAGAACGCTGGGCTGTCCGCAAGGCAAAAATTGAAAACAGAAAACCCGATAAATCCTGTGTGCCTATTGTAAATGTCTATGAGTGGGATGATAATGCTGCAGACCTTTCGGTAAAAGCTTTTGATGACGCTTCTATGGAATGGCTGGATATGGTCGTGAATTGCAGAAAGGACATCACTTTCGTACATCCTTACGATATTGTAATTGGTAAAATTGCAAATGATAATGTCGGTGAAACAGTTTCATATGTTATGCGAGGGATTATGCGGAAAGAGGACGCAATTGAACGTCTAAAATTTGAAAAAATAAATAATCAGATTGCCTTTTCCACAGAAAAGGCACTGTACACACTGAAATTTGTTGAAAGCTATATGTTTGGTTAGGAGTTGAGGATTATGGAACACTTTACCACAAGAGCAACGATTCTTCCTATAATTGTAGAGTTGATTATGGATAAATTTAAGCTGAGTGAAAAAGAAGCACTAGACGCATTTTACAGTTCTGCAACGGGCGCATCTTTTGCTGATGATGATACCGGTCTGTATGGTCAATCACCGAATTTTATTTTCGGATTGTTCGAGAAGGAAATGGATGAAAGGAAAGATATCTGAAATAATAACTAACAACTTTATTTGAGCAATATTGAGGGTCAGTCTGCCGTCCCCAATTGTCAATAATATAAATAAATGTTCCTTAGGAGTGAAAAAAAATGACGGTTACAGATATTAAAGATATCGTTACTAAAATAGCTGCCCAATATCCAGTTATAAGTATTGATTTATTTGGATCTTATGCAAATAATGAAGCTACTGAGGATTCAGATGTTGATTTACTTGTTTATTTTGATGAAACGAGAGCAACATTATTTGATTTGTCCGGGCTCAAATTAGATATTCAGGATAAGCTACATACTAAAGTAGATGTTGTTGCGGGTCCTATAAGAGAAGGCAGTTATCTGACTATTCGAAAGAAGGTCAGAATCTATGAAACATAGAGATCTACAACTCATAAAGAAAATTATTTCGGAATGTAATGATATTATTAGATATACGAATGAAATAGGTAAAGAATCATTTCTTGAAAATGATATTTATCAGAAGGCAACTGCTATGTCGCTCCTTAACATAGGAGAACATGCGAATGCGTTAACGAGAGAGCTATGGGCCGAATATAAGAATATTCAATGGAGAAGTATAATTGATCTTAGAAACATTGTTGCTCATGGATATGGTGAACTTAGAATGGAACTTGTTTGGAATTTATCACAAAAAGAAATCCCTTTGTTATTAAGACAATTAGAGAATCTTATAAAATAATTTAAATTGTGTACATGAACACGGCTAAATAATTTGTTTAATCGTGTTTTTATTTGGGATGCATTAGTTTGGCCATAATAGTTAGTGGTTATTAGAAAATATTAATAAGGGAGGCTAATGGGTGAGGCTAATGGGGACATGCCTAATTTTGCACGATTAATTAGGGATTAGTTGTATAATCTTTCAGACCAGACAGAACATAGCATAAAAAATCGGGTATGACCGCATGAAAATTCATAAGATATAAGCACAGAGAGGGGGTGGCGATTACGGGATGGGTTGAAGGTATTAGTGAAGCTATCAACTATATCGAAGATAATATAACCGAAGAACTGACAATAGAAAATATTGCAAAACGAGCATTTGTGTCCCCGTTTTATTTCCAAAAGGGATTTGCAATGCTTTGTGGTTTTACGATTGGAGAGTACATTAGGCAACGCAGGCTTACTCTTGCCGGCAGTGAGCTTGTTTCTACTGATGGAAAAGTCATTGACATAGCTTTGAAATATGGTTATGACTCACCAGATAGTTTCACAAAAGCTTTTACTCGTTTCCACGGCGTCACACCTACCGCTGTTCGAAAAGACGGAGCAATGATAAAATCTTTTGCTTCTCTAAAAATCAAATTTTCATTGGAAGGCGGTTTTATTATGGATTACAAGATTATTGAAAAAGAAGCGTTCACTGTTATGGGCGTATCCAAGGCGTTTAATTATGATACCGCAAAAACAGAGATTCCGAAGTTCTGGACAGAACATTATAAAACAGGAAAAAGCAAAAGTGTATGCGGAATGTATGGTGTCTGCCTTGATGAGAGTATGGGAGCAGATGAATTTGAATATTTAATTGCTGACAATTACAATCCATCAACAGAAACCCCTGATGGTTTTGTAACAAAGATTATTCCAAAACATACTTGGGCTGTTTTTGCTTGTAAGGGTGCCATGCCGAAATCTTTGCAAGATGTGAACCAAAAAATCTTCTCAGAATGGCTGCCTAACTGTAAGGATTATGAAATTGCAGCAGGTTACAATATCGAAATGTATACCAATCTGGCTGATTATCCGCAAGGTAATCAAGATGAAAACTACTATAGCGAAATTTGGATTCCTGTTAAGAAAAAATAACTACATATAATGAGCATACTAGGTATTTGAAAAATGACAATTTATTTTAAATACAAGAACCACTGAACCGTAGTGAAAACTACGGTTTTTTGTATATCAAAAAGGAGGTTTGAATATGAGAAAAGGGCCAGACCAAAGTTCAGATATCAACAATACTTTGTCAAACATTATCACACCAAATCGGTTTGGAAATTAAAAAGACAGATGGGGACGAAAGACAGATGGGGACGGGGCAAATTTGTCACAACAAAAAGAATAAACTAAAATGTAAAAATATGGTATAATCTATTTGGGTGATATTGATGAGCAGAATGCCTCGTGAATTAAGTAAAACAGGATTATACCATATAATATTTAGAGGATTAAATAGACAAAACATATTTGAAGAAGAATCAGACTTCATTATACTGAAGGATATACTTCGAAAGACGAAAGAGCAGAATGCTTACAACATTTATGCTTACTGTTTGATGAGCAATCATGTGCACTTGTTTATTGAGGAAAATCAAACAGGAGATATCTCATACATAATGCATAGAATATTGACTAAGTATGCCAGTTGGTATAACAAGAAATACATGAGGAGTGGCAGCTTATTTGGAAATAGATATAAGAGCCAACCTGTAGAAAATGATGGCTATTTATTATCCTTATTAAGATATATTCATCAAAATCCACTCCAAGCGGGAATCGTAAAGGAAATTATTCAGTATAAATGGAGCAGTTATCCCGATTATATCAGACGATCGAAAAATGGTATTACTGATACCGAATTTATAATAGAAATACTTTCAAGAAATAAAGGTGAAGCCAGAATTTCATTTATAGATTTCCACAATGAAATAGAGAAGGATTCTTTTGATATCATTGACAGCCGTAAACGGTCTGAAGAAAAAATAAGAAGGAGAATCATGACACTGCTTGATGGCAAAGAGCCACATATAATTGGATCAGTACCCAAAGAAGAGAGGAACAATATAATAAAAATACTAAGGGTTAGAGAGGGCTTTTCGATTAGAGAAATAGAAAGAGCAACGGGCATATCCAGAGGCATAATTTCAAGAATCATGTGACAGAATTGCCCCGTCCCCAATTGTTTATAAAATCAATAACAGATTTCTTCAGATATCCATAATATGTATTGAGTCAACAAATAAAGGTTTAGATTTATTTCTAAATATAAAGGAGGTTAGACAATGGGAGATAATATTGGTGGAATAGGCGGCATATTCAATGGATGTGACAGCAGTTTACTATTCTTCTTTTTATTACTGGTAGTTTTATTTTGTAGTTGCGGCTACGGTGGCATCGGTGGCATCGGTGACAAGTACTAGTAATAAATAGAATTGGTAGAAGTTATTTCAGAAAATAAAAATCAGTAAGGTTACTAGGTTACTGATTGAGGAGAATTGCTTTCCTATACTTCTACAAAATTTCATTAGTTCAATATGGCAGGCGGAGATTATTATTAATTTCCGCTTCCTCATTATAAAATGAAGGTCTTCTCCATAAAGCGACTAATAGAGGAACCATAATAATAAACTTGATCCCACAAAGAAATATTGACTTTCTGCATCACTACGCCTGCATGCTCTCTGATTTACAGGGGATTGCAATATTTTTTGTACTAGCTGAATTCTTTGCTTTATTGGCTCTGATACAAAACCTTCCATTTGTTTTAAATGATTTAAGTTGTTAATGTGCTGCTTGAAGCTAGAATTTAATTTATAGATTTCCATAAAGAAATAGAGAATGATTCGGTAGCTGTCTTTTTTATTGAAAAGATTAAATAATGAATTATTTAAAATGGCCATGCACTTTTTAAAGCACTCCTGAATATACTTAAATTCGATACACTAAAAAAGGAGGGGCTTTTTTTGAAAGGTAAGGAGAGACATATTTTTCCTGGAAGCAATACGCCCATAGGGTTTTTTTCCTATTATCCGTATATTTTGGACCAACAGGAAGCGGATCGAATCATTTGTATGAAAGGTGGGCCAGGGGTTGGTAAATCTACTTTTATGCAGTTAACGGCCAGTGAGATGTTAGATATGGGTTATGATGTGGATTTTATGCACTGTTCATCAGATAACGAATCTCTTGATGGTATCGTCATCAAGGATCTTAAAGTTGCATTAATAGATGGGACAGCACCCCATGTAGTGGGTAATTATATATAATAATTGCAAGAAAACTATCTGCCTAACCTATTATTTAGAAGGGGTAAAACTGTTGATATTTCAATATTTATAGCTTGAAAAATGAAATGTTGCAAATAATTCACAGAGACTATTAAAATTTTCTTAATTTGAAGCATCATGAGTGTACAAGCATGTGTAAGGACAAAACAATAGATGCATAAATATACTCATGCAAGAATATTTATGAAATATTTTACTACAATAAACAAAGTAATATGTTTATTGCAATTCAGTATTAATTAATTTATTCTGTAAATAGAAAAATATATATTATTTAAAGGATAAATTAGAATATCAACGAATTATATAATTATAGTTTTTGAAAAAAAGGGGTAGGGGCATAAGAATGTGGAGGTTTAGAAATGAGTAAAGTAGAGAGCAGTCGTATTGAGTATAAAGAAAAGTTAAATGAGAAGCTAGAAAAGGAAGTAGTTGCTTTTCTTAACTATCAAGAAGGTGGAATTATTTACATAGGCATTAATTCGGAAGGAGTTCCAGTAGGACTAGAAGATGTTGACCAAGCTCAATTAAAAATTGTAGATAGAATAAAAAATAATATTTTGCCATCAACATTAGGTTTGTTTGACGTTGTAATAGAAAATATTGAAGGCAAAGATATTATTAAAATTATAATTTCCAGCGGACCGGAAAAACCTTATTATATTAAAAACCAAGGGATGTCTCCAACCGGGTGTTATATTAGAATAGGTAGTTCCTCACAACCAATGTCTACCATTCAAATTGACGATTTATATTCTAAAAGGACAAGAAATTCTTTAGGGAAAATTGTTTCTCCAAGAAATGAGCTTACTTTCGAGCAATTGAAAATTTTTTATGAGGAAAATGGATTTGTATTAAACAAAGGCTTCACTAAAAGTTTAGAGTTAATGATGGATGCACAATATAATTATGTAGCTTATTTAGTATCTGATGAAAATAATATATCAATGAAAGTGGCTAAATATAGCGGCACGGATAAGATTGATCTAATTGAAAATGCTGAATATGGATATTGTTCAATAATAAAAGCAACTAAAAATATTTTGAATAAATTAGATATTGAAAATATTACGAAAACTAAAATAACAGGGAAAGAAAGAGAAGAAAGACGATTAGTTAATTTAATTGCATTAAGAGAAGCTGTTATTAATGCGATTGTCCATAATGACTATACAAATGAAATACCACCTCTTTTTGAAATCTTTTCTGATAAAATAGTGATTACATCTACCGGAGGATTGCCGCAAGCTTTAACCGAAGAGGAGTTTTTTAATGGATACTCTGCTCCAAGAAATAAAGAGCTTATGAGGATTTTTAAAGATGTTAAACTTGTAGAACAATTAGGTTCTGGAATGTTGAGAATACTAAAGTATTACGATAAATCTATTTTCCAAATAACTAACAACTTTATTCGAGTGACGTTTAAATATGAAGGTATCAAAGATAGCGACCTAAACAAAGACCTAAAGAAAGACCTAAAGAAAGACCTAAACAGAGACCTAAAGGAGCAATTAAACGAATATCAAATTATGATAATAGCAGAAATGAAAAAAAATCCCAAAATAACTCAAAAACAGCTTTCTGAGCTTGTTGGAATCAATGAGAGAAATATTAGGAACAATATTGACAAACTAAAAAAGATAGGAATTATTAAGCGCATTGGTTCAAGATATACAGGCTATTGGGATGTTTATGTATAATTAGATAAGTTCTTTTATTTATATGTATAACCTTATGTACCTTTTTCAAAAACATACCGGTCATAGATAATATCATTTAAAATATCTATGACTTTTTCATTTATTCTGAGTTTACTCCATTTTTTTGTAGTACCAATTTTAATAATATCATTCATTTCTAAATTGTGTTTTTCGCAAAAGAAGCATCTTGAAGTAATATAAAAGATTTATATTTTTTCCTCATCTTCAAAAATAAAAAAACCTTCAAACCGGCATCCAAGGGCTTCAGCTATTTCCTGTAGCTCTTTTTCTGTGAAATTGTCACGGTTTAATTTATTAGTTAAATTTTGGCGAGAACTGCCCACCATATCTGCTAATGCAGCTATGGTTATTTTTTTGCGCCTTAATAATATTCGTACTTTTTCACCCATAGATAGAGCCATTAATGATCACACCTTTTATCGAGATTATATATAAGAATATACACTATATTATTGACTAAAGCAATAATAGCTAAACAATAGAAACTATATAGTTTACATATGAGTTGACATAAGATATAATTTAATGTATAAAGACACTCAATAGTTTACAAAGATAAAAAGGAGTTGAGAACTAGGAAAATTGAAAAACGAACTTCCCGTTTGTAAGACCAGTTTCCCGATTTGTAAT
>JADQBM010000007.1:0-15879 GCA_016278615.1 Clostridia bacterium
TCACTTCTTAATCTAAGTTGTATTATTGTACCTGAAGGCATTGATGTGGAAGAAGACACCATTAATAAAGCAAATAGTGTGAGTATTCCTATTTTATCTACAGATTTAGATGCCTATGGGATTTTCAAGACTTATTATCAACATGAATTAAAACAATAGACTTTAGGATGATAAATATGAAATTATCATATGATTTACACATACATACGGCTTTATCCCCATGTGCTTCAGACGACATGACGCCTAATAATATCGTTAATATGGCTGTGATTAAAGGTTTAGATGCCATTGCAATTACAGATCATAACAGTTCAGATAATTGCATCTCGGTCATAAAGGCGGCCAAGGATAATGAATTGGTTGTGATACCAGGTGTTGAGCTTCAAACAACTGAAGAAGTTCATCTTCTTTGTTTCTTTAATGAAGTATCAGCTCTTAATGATTTTCAGAGCGTTATTGATTTACATATGAATAAGACGAATAATAATCGTGAAATATTTGGAAATCAATTGATAATGGATGAGAATGACTTTGTAGTTGGTGAAAAGCAGCATATGCTCTTGACATCTTCAGGACTGTCACTTAATAAAGCAATTCAAACCGTAGCTGAAATAGGAGGCGTTGTGGTGCCTGCTCATATTGAAAGAAATAGTTATTCTATTTTAGGAAATTTAGGCTTTATACCCAGTGGATTAAATTTAGCCACCTTAGAAATCTATAAAAATGACCATAGAGCTGAGTTAATAGAAAAACATAAAGATTTGGAAAAGTATCGATTTCTTGTTAATTCAGATGCTCATGCATTAGGATGTATTTCTGAGGCTGAAAGGTTTATTGAAGCTAAATCCAAATCTATTTTTGATATTATTCAAGCAATAAAGTGAGATCCATCAGTGGTAGTTTCAGACTCTTGATCTCGCCACCTATAGAGGTGGGAGTCTTAGAGCTGGTTAATGAGATAAAAACAAAAAAGAGGTAAGCCATGAAAGAACTGTCCTTGCATATTTTAGATATTGTCCAAAATAGTCTCAGCGCTAAAGCGTCAGAGATAGAAATAAGAATTATTGAAAAGACAAGAGATAATTTGATGTCTATTCAAATTATTGATAATGGCATTGGAATGGATCAAGAAACCTTGCTGAAAGTGGTAGATCCTTTTTGGACATCACGGACAACAAGAAAGGTAGGATTGGGTATTCCCCTTTTTAAAGCGGCAGCAGAAAGATGCGCCGGGAGTTTTAAAATGAAATCCGAAATAGGAAAAGGAACTGAGGTAATCATTGAATTTGAAAGAGACCATATAGATAGAGCACCTATTGGAGATATGGCAGAAACCCTTTCGTTATTAATCCTTACCAATGAGAACGTTGATTTTATATATACACATATATTTAATGAAGAAAAATATGAGTTCAACACAAAAGAAATTAAACAAATCATTGGAGATGTGCCAATTAATCAGTTAGACGTTATTGAATGGATAAAGAATGATATCAAACAGGGAACGGATGAAATAAGTGGAGTGACGCAATAAAAAAGAATGTTAAAACATTATCAATAAACAGATGGATATTTCATGAAAGTAGATTAGAATTCAGATTTTCAATATTCAATCTGTTAGCGTTAACATTTAAGAATTATCTTAAGATATAAGTGAAAAATTAAGGAAAATTGACTGATCATGTAATAATATGGATGTTTTTTGCCATATTATTATTATTTTTTTTAAAAATGCTTATAAAATGTTATAAAAACTAAAAAAATTGTTACAAAGTTTACAAAAAAATATTGACTTTTCTACCTGCAAAGGAGTATTCTTTAAGTAACGAACGTTAAATAATTAACGAATAACCAATGACTATTGGATCGATTTCGTAATAAAGGAGGACTTTGTATGAACTTTAATCTAACAAAAGAACAAGAATTCGTTAGAAAAATGGTTAGAGAATTTTCTATTGCTGAGGTGAGACCTATTGCTGCTGATATAGATAAAGAGCATAGATTTCCAACTGAAACAATAAAAAAAATGTCTAAATATGGACTGATGGGTGTGCCATTTCCAAAAGAACTGGGTGGAGCTGGCGGTGATCACATCGCATATGCGATTACAGTTGAGGAGTTGTCAAGAGAATGTGCTTCAACAGGAGTTATCTGTTCAGCGCATACATCACTCTGTGCATGGCCTATTTGGGCATGGGGAACTGATGAACAAAAAGAGAAATATATGATACCTTTAGCAAAGGGAGAAAAACTTGGAGCCTTTGGACTGACTGAGCCTAACGCTGGAACGGATGCGGGGGGACAGCAGACAAGAGCTGTTGATATGGGAGACCACTGGCTACTCAATGGTGCAAAAGTATTTATCACAAATGGTGGATATGCGGATGTTTTTGTGGTAGCAGCAATGACGGACAAAGCTAAAGGAACAAAAGGTGGAATTTCAGCATTTATCGTTGAAAAAGGTTTTGATGGATTTTCCATTGGTAAGACAGAAGATAAAATGGGTATTTGTGCATCCTCTACTACTGAACTTATTTTTCAAAACTGTAAAGTGCCAAAGGAAAATCTTCTTGGTAAGGTTGGAGAAGGTTTTAAGGTTGCCATGTCAACTCTTGATGGCGGACGTATTGGAATTGCCTCTCAAGCATTAGGGATTGCACAGGGTGCACTTGATGTTACGGTAGAATACATGAAAACAAGAAAACAGTTTGGAAAGAGCCTTTCAAAGATGCAGGGGATACAATTTGACATTGCTGAAATGAAGACGAGAATCGAAGCTTCAAGGTTATTGGTTTACAAGGCAGCAGACATGAAGGATAAACATCTTGCATATGGCCCTGCTTCTGCCATGGCTAAATTATTTGCTGCTGAGACAGCGATGTACGTAACAACTAAGGCGGTTCAATTACATGGTGGCTATGGCTACATTAAGGATTATCCTGTTGAAAGAATGATGAGGGATGCAAAGATTACTGAGATATATGAAGGGACATCTGAAGTTCAAAAAATGGTTATAGCAGCATCTGTATTTAGTAAATAGTAGAAGGAGGTAAGAAAAATGGCATTTAAAATTATTGTATGTGCAAAACAAGTTCCTGACACAAGTGAAGTTAAGATTGACCCAGTTAAGAAGACGATTATGAGAGAAGGCGTGCCAAGCATATTAAATCACGATGATGCAAATGCACTGGAGGAAGCCCTTAAAATAAAAGATCAATATCCGGACACGACAATAACAGTCATAACAATGGGGCCTCCCCAAGCCAAAGATATGTTACTTGAATGTTTGGCTATGGGTGCGGATGAAGGTGTTTTGGTTAGCGACAGAGCGGTGGGAGGATCAGATACATGGGCGACGTCCAATGTACTGGCAGCTGCCATTGCGAAACTCGGAGAATTTGATCTGATCTTTGCAGGACGTCAAGCAATTGACGGAGATACAGCACAGGTTGGACCACAGCTGGCTGAGAAATTAGGTTTGCCCCAGGTCACTTATGTAGCGGAGTTCAAAATAGACCAAAACATGAAAGATATTACTGTTAAGAGAGTATTGGAAGACGGATATGAATTGATTAAAATCCAAACCCCATGTATGTTAACTGCAATAAAAGAATTAAATGTGCCAAGATATATGTCAATAGGCGGGATCTATGATGCAGGTCAGAAAGAATGTAAGGTCTGGAATGCAAAAGATATAGCAGTTGATTTGGATACAGTAGGCTTGGAAGCATCCCCCACAAATGTATTCCGTTCATTTACACCTGCTCCCAAGGACAAAGGTATGATGATCCAAGGTGACACTCAAAAGGATTTAGCACAAAACCTTTTGATTAATTTAAAAGCTAAACATGTAATCTAAGTTAAAGGAGGAATAAATATAATGGCAATTAATGTTATTGAAGATAAATGTAAAGGCTGTAAATTATGCATTAAGGCTTGCCCTTTTGAAGCAATCGAAATGGTTGGAGAAATAGCAGTTATAAACGAGAAATGTACTGGTTGTAATGCATGTATCCCAGTTTGTCCTTTCGATGCGATTGAAAAAACTGTTGAAGAGGAAGGCCCTGTAGATCTATCTCAATATAAGGATGTATGGGTATTCGCAGAACAAAGAAAAGGTAAATTAATGAATGTAGCACTTGAATTAATTGGTGAAGGACAAAGATTATCAAGAGAGTTAGATAATGCAAAGGTATGTGCGATGATCGTTGGAAAAGATGTAGAACATCTTGCAAAAGAATGCTTTGAATATGGTGCCGATGCTGTGTACTTAATTGAGGATGCACTTTTGGAGAACTTCACCACGGATGGTTATACAAAAGTCATGGTTGATGCCGTCAAGGAATATAAGCCTGAAATCGTGTTGTATGGTGCAACACACATTGGTAGAGATTTGGCGCCAAGAGTTGCCGCAAGATTAAATACAGGACTTACAGCAGACTGTACCAGATTAGATATAAAGGAATCAAGCTATATTGACTATGCTGTTAATAATACAACACTGGACACCTCAACCTTAGATCCAAATTCAGATGATAAAGGACTAAAACAGACTCGTCCTGCATTTGGGGGGAATCTCATGGCAACCATCATTTGTCCTAGAACCAGACCTCAGATGGCCACAGTGAGACCCGGTGTCATGGATAAAATGGAAAAAATTCCAGGAGCAACAGGAGAACTTATTAAGATTACGCCTCAAATATCAGCGTCTGATATTCGAATAAAAATCATAGATATTGTTAAATCCACCAAAGAGATGGTTTCCTTGACAGATGCCAATATCATATGCTCTGGAGGCAGAGGTTTGGGTGATTCTTCTGGTTTTGAATTGATTAAGAAGTTGGCTGACAAGGTTGGCGGAGTGGTTGGTTCTTCAAGAGCTGCTGTAGATTCGGGATGGATTGATCATTCACACCAGGTTGGACAGACCGGAACAACTGTAAAGCCAAATGTCTATTTTGCATGTGGCATCTCAGGAGCAATTCAGCATTTAGCTGGAATGCAGACATCCGATATTATTATCGCCATTAATAAGGACTCAGATGCGCCGATTTTTGAAGTTGCAGATTATGGAATTGTCGGGGATTTGTATAAAGTGATTCCCCAACTTATTGAAGAATGGGACAATGCGCAGGAATTGTACAGTGCATCCTTATATCACAATGAAGCAATAAATGAAAATAAATCAGCTTCTTAACCGCTTTACAAAAGATGAAAGGATAACAGAAAATACTTAAGCCTTAGTTAAGCAGTATAAGTGAATAAAATAAATTATCGAAATAAGAGATCATTTGATCTCTTATTTTTTATTATATTAGGGATGGTTATTTTTGACACGAAAACCTCCATCTTGAATAAGAACCGCAGGCCGGCAAAAGAAATTCTCAAACTTTAAGTTAAAGTTATTAGATCTCTATCATTTTGCGCTTCTATAAATCTAGATAAAGTTCTAAGTTAAAACTCCTTTAATTAAATTTAACTTTTCATCATCAATACCAAAAGCCTTTCCGTAAACATCGTCGGTCAATGTTTCTACAGATAAAACATCTGGATTTATTTTATCGAGTGTTTCTTTTAACCAACAGATTGACTGTTCATCGTCATTATATCCTCTTAAGATCGTTACAATTAAATTAAACTTTCCGGCAAACTGCTTTTTAAAGGCAACCATGTTTTCTATGTATTTTTCAAGACTGTAGCCTTCTACCGGTCTCTGATACTTAAGAAAACTGTTTTCTGAAGCACATTTAACTTCTCCGAAGACTTCGTCACATTTTTTTGCAATCTGAATATATTCCGGCATACCAAGCATATATCCATTTGAGAAGAGTCTTACTTTGATTCCCTGGGATTTAATGTAATCAACAATCTGCTCAAATTTATCATTTATAAATGACTCACCATTAGAATTAAAATACACTAGATCTATGCTGTTTTCTTTTATTAGGTTGATTAAATCATTAAATGAATCTTCAGTTCCTTCGATAGATATAGGCTGATCTCTTTTAATAGCAGTTCCACCGATAGGGCAAAATACACAGTTAAAATTGCAATGATTATCATGCAAAATGTCAAGTTCTAATATTGTACGACCATCTTCTTCATAAATATCTTGAAAAGTAAAAGTTCCCATTTTTACTTCCTCCTTTAAAATATATTTTAAAAAATTATAAAGCAATTAATATGCCAAATCATCGTCCTTCATTTTTAAGTAAAGTTAATAGACGTACTTTTAAAAATGAAAGTTAATTGTTTTAATTATAAGAATTTTCTCATAATTAAAACCTTGTAACAATAGTAACATAGCAAACCGCGAGAAATTATTTCTTTCTACTTTTTCAAGTCAAGCTTTATTCTATTTTGGGAGCCAATTTGGTTAATATTAAACGATACCCTTCAGTAATGCATTCGAAACTTCTTCAAATCTTTCGTCAGTTATACCAAGTTTTTTCTTAAATCTTTCATCTTCCATTCTTGTAATAATAATCTTGTTAGGCGATATCATCTCAATAATATTTTTTATCTTCTCAATTGATTCTTCATCATCGTTATAGCCATTAAGGATAGTAATTTCAAATATAAATATCCCTTTGTATTGTTTATTAAAAGAAACCATGTTTGAAATATATTCTAATAACGTATACCTTTCAATCGGTCTTTGGACTTTTTGAAAATCTTTTTCTGTTATTACTTTTATCTCTCCAACAACCTCATCACATTTATTAGCAATTTTTATATATTCATCTCTACCTAGTAAATATCCATTTGAAAGCAGTCTTATGGGTAACCCTTTGACTTTGATAAGGTCAATAATATCATCAATTTTATCATTTATTAAGGCTTCTCCCTTTGAGTTAATAAAAATTAATTCTGCATTTGTATTTTCTATCATGTTTTCTAATTCAATCATTGAACTAATTATTTTATCAAATGGCCTTTGGGTATCTACCTTATTATGCGACCTTCCAATTGGACAAAATATGCAATCAAAGTTGCAATACTTTTCCGGAAGTATGTCAACTTCCAGTACCCTTCTTCCATCTTCAACATAAATATCCTTATAACTGAAACCACCCATCACTTTATCCTCCTTAAATCACTTTGTTAATACTTTTTTTTTCATATCACCCATCCCCAACACGGCTTAGTGTATTCGTTTCTATCAAAGCCATTTTAGCACAATCATGTCATCTCCTCCACTTATTACAGACCGACAGTTCTACATTAACTCTTAAATTTAGGGACTAATGACGTTGTTTTAGACATGTAGCATCATTCTAAATATAAAGAAAAACAAAAAAGCTGGGAAATATTTTAAAAATATCTCCCAGGCTTTTATCCTTCCGTGTACACAGTTACCTGTGCGCTTTCTCTCGGACCAGCCAGTTATAAACTGCGGAACCCTAGAAAACTAAACTATATAAACATAAACCTTTTTGTTTGTAATTCAAAGTTGCAACTTTGAAATAGTTTAGCATAGTAGTAGACTTAAGTCTACATAATATTTTTTTATTATAATTCATAACAACACAATCTTTTTTTTGTTTTATTACAAAAACGTACATTAACAAAAAAATGAAATAATATAGTTCGGATTTAGGCAAATTATTTTAAGGAATTGTGTGAAATATATTGATATTTATTAATGAAAAATGTAGAATCAATGTATTGAAGCGTGATGAAGGGACTGATTTTTTGGAGCTTTTGAAAAGCCGTATTTTACATGAAGGAAGAATCGAAGGCACAGATGTTGTTAAAGTAGATTCTTTTTTAAATCACCAGATGGATGTGGGATTACTAAATGAAATTGGGAAAGAATTCAAATCAAGATTTTTGGATCAACCCGTTACAAAGATATTAACCATAGAAGCATCTGGAATTGGGATTGCGTGTATTACAGCTCAGTATTTTCATGTTCCAGTTGTGTTTGCAAAGAAAGCAGAATCAAGAAACTTAGATAGGGAAGTATATGAGAGTAAAGTATTCTCTTATACAAAGGGAAAAGAATACATTATTAAAGTCTCTAAAAGGTATCTTGGTCCTGAAGATCATGTTTTGATTATTGATGACTTTCTAGCCAATGGGCAGGCCATCTCAGGGTTAAAAGATATTGTAACTCAAGCCGGAGCGCATTTGGTTGGGGTAGGGATTGTTATTGAAAAAAGTTTCCAAAATGGTGGAAAGGCAATTCGAGAGGCTGGCATTCAGCTGGAGTCTTTGGCCATTATAAAATCCATAGAAAACAATAAAATTATTTTTAAAGAAGTAGGGAGAGAAAACAATGAAAAAATTATTAAGGATTAGCATCATTTTATTACTTGTATCAGCATTGATACTAACAGGATGTGGCGGAGCGCCTGATACATCTGACGACGTAGCAGATGTTCCCTCAGTGAAAGTAGGATTTATTTATATTGGACCAATAGGAGATTTAGGCTATACATATGCTCATGATCAGGGGCGTTTGTATCTTGAAGAAGAATTAGGCGTAGAAACAATTTATCAAGAAAACGTAGAGGAATCCCAACAGGCTGTTGAAACTGCCGTTAGAAATATGGTAGATCAAGGAGCCACTGTGATTTTTGGGACAAGCTTTGGTTACATGGAGCCCATGGCTCAGTTGTCATCAGAATTCCCAGAAGTTTCTTTTATGCATTGTTCAGGATATATGATGACGGACAACATGGGTAATTATTTTGGGGCTATGGAAGAAGCACGATATTTATCTGGAATCGTAGCAGGAATGAAAACAGAGACCAATGAAATAGGGTATGTAGCAGCTTTCCCGATACCAGAAGTCATTAGGGGAATTAATGCCTTTGCTTTAGGGGCTCAATCTGTTAACCCAGATGCGGTTGTCAATGTGACTTGGACCAATACATGGTATGATCCTGCAAAAGAAAAAGAAGCAGCAAAAGCTCTTTTGGATCAAGGAGCTGATGTAATTGCACAGCATCAGGATACAACGGGCCCACAGATTGCGGCTGCTGAAAAAGGTGCAACTGCAATTGGATATAATTCTGATACCAGTGAAATGGCACCAGATTCATTTATGACAGCGCCGATATGGAACTGGGGACCTTATTACGTAGATCAAGTTCAAAAAGTAATAGATGGCACATGGGAACCTGAAAGCTATTATGGAGGTATGGCAGATGCAGAAATCGTTGCGTTAGCACCTTTGACGGCTTTAGCTCCTGAGGGTGCTCAAGAGGTAGTAGATGAAGCCAAAGATCTTATTATTGATGGCAGTCTTAATGTATTTACAGGGCCAATTTATGATCAAGATGGCGAAATCAAAGTTGAAGAAGGTCAGGTTCTTACATTGGATGAGTTATTATCCATGGAATGGTTCGTACAGGGCGTATTAGGCAACATAGAATAGCCAGGAGGTTTGTGATGCAGGCAGATATCGCAGTTGAAATGAGAAACATTTCAAAAAACTTTGGATCAATAAAGGCAAATGAAAATATGAATTTTAACGTGCGTTATGGTGAAGTGCATGCGTTACTTGGTGAAAATGGAGCAGGTAAAAGTACTTTAATGAACATGCTGTCAGGGATCTATAGCCCTGACAGCGGTTCTATTTTTGTTCACGGTAAAGAAGTGCGTTTCATGTCGCCTAAAGAACCAATTCAAATGGGAATTGGCATGATTCATCAACATTTTAAATTAATTGATATTTATACCGCCTTAGAAAACATTATATTAGGTGAAAAAGGAAGTTTCTTTATTAACAAACAAGAAATTTCTAAAGAAATTAAAGGGATTTCAGATCAATTTGGATTAGGAATTCAACAGAACAAAAAAGTATATGATATGTCCGTAGGAGAAAAACAAACTTTAGAAATCATAAAAGTTTTATTCAGAGGTGCTAAAATTCTTATTTTGGATGAGCCAACAGCTGTTTTGACACCTCAAGAGATTAAAAAACTCTTTGAAATTGTTAATAATATGAAAGCTGCAGGATGTGCGGTTATCATAATTACGCATAAACTTAATGAAGTCATGGAAATAAGTGATAGAGTTACGGTTCTTAGAAAAGGACAATCCATAATGACCTATGAAACATCCCAAACCACTATGAAGGAATTAACTGAAAAGATGGTTGGAAAAAGCATTGATTTGTCTATAAAAAGAGCGGAAACTAAGGGAAACGTAGAAATTTTAAAAGTAGACCATTTGACAGTAGTCAATAAAGAAAAAATTAATGCATTAAAAGACGTAAGCTTTAATCTGAAGAGTGGAGAAATACTAGGAGTAGCTGGTATTGCAGGAAGTGGTCAAAAGGAACTCTGCGAAACCATTGCAGGATTATGTACAGCACAAAAAGGAAAAATCATTTTCCAAGGAGACAATATTTTAGGAAAATCGCCAAGGGCAATCATCCGATTAGGAATACGAATGGGTTTTATCCCAGAAGATAGATTGGGCATGGGGCTTGTTGCCTCAATGGATATTGTGCACAATATCATCCTTAAAGACTATCAAGGACAAAAAGGAATTTTTCTAAAAAGAAAACACATTATTAAAAAAGCAGAAAATATCGTCAAAAGACTTGATATAAATACGCCAGGAATCTACCATCCTGTTAGAAAGCTTTCGGGAGGGAACATCCAAAAAGTGCTTCTTGGGAGAGAAATCGATTCCAATCCTAAAGTTCTTATTACAGCTTACCCTGTGAGGGGATTGGATATTGGTGCTTCTTTTAAAATATATGATTTGCTTAATGAACAAAAAAGGAATGGCGTGGGCGTCCTTTTTATTGGAGAAGATTTAGACATTTTAATTGATTTATGTGATAGGATTATGGTCCTTTGCGATGGAAGTGTAACGGGCATTGTCAATACAAAAGAAGCGAGTAAAGAAGATATAGGGTTGCTAATGGCTGGAGAATACAAGGTGCAATAGGAGGCAAGAATGCTGAAAATAATTAAGCGAGACGATTTAAGCAAGAGACAAATATTAAAAGTAAGAATTACTGCTATTGTATTAGCCATAGTATTCTCAGGACTATTTATTGCAATCCTTGGGTACAACCCTTTTAAAGTTTTTTACAATATGTTTTTGGGTGCAATAGGTACTAAAATCAGAATAGAACAAACTCTCACTATTGCAATTCCTTTGGTCATTACTTCTCTGGGAATATTAGTCGCCTTTAAGATGAAATTCTGGAACATTGGAGGAGAAGGACAAATACTAATGGGCGGGTTTGCTGCCAGTTATGCGGCATTGAATTTTGATTTTCTGCCTAAGCCGATCCTTTTATTAACAATGGGGATATTCGCTATTGTTGGTGGTGGTGTATGGGCTTTTATTCCTGCCTTTTTTAAAATCAGATTTGGCACTAATGAAACTATTTTCACCTTAATGATGAATTATATAGCCATTAAATGGATTACATATTTACAATTTGGACCTTGGAGAGATCCCAATGCCATGGGCTTTCCTAAAATACCCATGTTTACTTCTAATGCAATTTTACCTAAGCTTTTAGGGGTTCATATAGGATGGATTGTTGCGCTGATCATGACAGCGCTCATTTATGTATTTATGAATCATACAAAGAAAGGTTATGAAATAGCTGTAGTAGGTGAAAGCATTGATACGGCAAAATATGCTGGAATGAATATTAAAGTTGTAGTTGTCTTTGCTATGATTGTGAGTGGTGGCCTATGTGGGCTAGCAGGCATGATTCAAGCATCTGGTGTCGAAAGGACATTAGCTGTTTCACTTTCAGGGGGCTATGGTTTTACTGCTATTATTACGACATGGCTTTCAGGGCTGAGTGCGCCATTAGTATTATTAACCTCTTTTGCTTTTGCCATCATGATTCAAGGGGGAAATTTTATTCAGACCGCTCTACAAATCCCCCAATCCGCAGCAGATATGATACAGGGTATGATATTGTTTTTTGTGTTGGGTAGCGAGTTCTTTATACAATATAAGGTTCAAATTAATAAAAGGTCACAGGTTGCAGGGGACAGGAATGAATAATGAACAATGAATAATGAACAATGAATAATGAATAATGAATAATGAATAATGAATAATGAACAATTGATCGGGCAGGTACGGGGACCAGCCCCTACGGTTTCTACTTACGCTTAGACTTATACTTACACTTGGTTCGGGCAGCGCAAGGCCAGCACCTACAGTTTCTACTTACACATAAACTTAAACTCAAACTTTCCTAATACGGGCAGGCACAGGACCGGCCCCTACGGACCTATACTAGATTTTTGGAGGGAAAAAAATGGATGCTTCTTTTTTTGCTGCAGCAGTTGTTGCTGGAACACCTCTATTATTCGCCACTCTTGGTGAGATAATAACAGAAAAAGCAGGAAACCTTAATCTTGGCGTTGAAGGCATGATGCTTATGGGTGCTGTAATTGGATTTTTTGTTGGGTTAATGACCAATAGTCCAATTCTTGCTTTATTTGGCGCTGCCATTGCCGGAGGTATGGGCGCATCTATTTTTGCGTTTTTAACAGTATCTTTAAGAGCAAATCAGGTGGTATCTGGGCTTGCACTGACCATTTTTGGTGCAGGATTCTCAAGCTTTATGGGAAATAAACTCATAGGCCAGGTTGTCCCCGTTAATATTAAGGATTTCTTTAAACCCGTTCATATACCTTTGCTTTCTGATATCCCTTTTTTAGGACAAATATTTTTTCAACATGACGTATTTGTTTATTTTGGTTTTATTTCTGTCATTGCTTTAGGCTTCTACCTCTATTCAACACGAAAAGGTTTGAACCTACGTGCAGTAGGCGAAAATGCTGCAGCAGCAGATGCTTCTGGTATCAACATTGGTTTATATAAGTATATTCACATAGTTTTAGGGGGTATTCTTTGTGGTTTAGGGGGTGCGTATCTATCTTTGGTTTATATACCTGCCTGGCAAGACAATGTAGTTGCAGGTCGTGGATGGATTGCAGTGGCTTTGGTGATATTTGCATCATGGAACCCCTATAAGGCGATTTTTGGAGCGTTTCTATTTGGAGGAATGGATATCATAGGCTTTAGAATTCAACGCCTTGATATTCACATCTCGCAGTATTTGATAGATATGCTTCCTTATGTGGCAACCATTGTTGCGTTAATTTTAGGTACCAACAAAAATAGAAAAGAAAACCACCCCCCAAAAGATTTGGGAGTTCCGTATTTTAGAGAAGAAAGATGATAATAGCGTTTGGATAAACGCTATTATCCAAATGAACAATGAATAATGAACAATGAATAATGAAGGTTAGTTTTGCAAGGCAAAACTTTCTTTTTTTTGAAGGTGACCTTTTAATTACAAAAGAGAATTTGTCACTTATGCAAATTCTCTTCCTTCATTATTCATTATTCATTGTTCATTGTTCATTATTCTTCGTTCATTGTTCATTGTTAATTATTCATTATTTCTTATATTGTTCTACAAGCAGCTTTTCTCCATCTTCCACTAATTTTCGAGTTATTTGTCCTGTGTGGTATGAGGACATATAACCCCAATCAATTTGACCAGGAATTTCGCCAGTTATTTCTTGGGCCATTTCCATTTTATACTGATCTAATGCTTGTCTTGCTTCTGGAACCAAAAGTCTTTTAGACATATTTACACTCCTTTTAGGATTTATTCTATTGGCTATTATTTTATACGGTTATTGGTTTTTTCATGTATGACTTTTGGTAATCCTTCGACAAAATGAAAGAAATCTTCATAGTGGCCTTTGAAATCAGATACAATTTCTTCATTTCTTCGATGAATCAAATGATCTTGAATTAAAAAGGTTGAAATTCCAATCTTTGAAGCAATCAAATCCTCTTGGACGTCATTTCCTACCATGAGACACTCTTTTGAAGATTTACCTATATCAGACAGGATTTCTTCATAGTATTGGATTTGAGGTTTACAAAAATGATTGTGCTCATAGGCGGTAATGTAGATAAAATCACTGGGATCAAATCCTGCCCATCGAATACGATGGTGAATGGCTTTTGCAGGAAAAAGGGGATTAGTCGCTAAAACCAATTTATAATTTTTTAATTTCAATTCTATGATGCTTTTTTCCATCCATGAATTTTTGGATGTAGCAGCTTTGGTTTTTAGAAAGCCAGTATCATAGAATTCATCAAATTTGTTTATATAATTTTCCATTTCTCCATCACCAATTAATGTTTTAAAAGTTTCCATAAAAACGTCTTCATTTGTTTTATTGTCAGTATTTTGAATCATTGCCTCTGTTGCTTTCCAAATGTTTGAGATAAGGTGTTTTGTATCAGTTTCCATAAAAAATGAAGACAATTCTTGAAAATAAATCTTAGAAAATTTATCCATATCTAATGGTAAGACAGTGCCATCCAAATCAAAAAGTATTGTATTAATCATTTTATACTCCTATTATAATCTTGATTATTTTTATTATTTTTTTATTTTACCATAGGTTTTTATTTAATGTAATAAAATAATGAATTGTATGTAGAGTAGCGTTTTAATAGTAAAAAATGATATAATACAATGAATAAATGGAATGAAGAAGCAATATGATGAGGTGAAGCAATGAATCCATTAGCGGATAGAATTCGTCCAGAACAGTTAACTGATATTGTGGGACAAGAGCATGTCATAGGGGACGGGAAACTTTTAAACAGAATCATCTTATCTCAGATGATTCCAAATATGATTTTTTATGGTCCATCAGGAACAGGTAAAACAACCATAGCGCATATCTTAGCAAAGAGTTCAAATAAAAAGTTCTACAAGCTTAATGGAACAAATGCCAATCTTGATGACATTAAGCAAATTGTAGCACAGATAGGCACTCTAACTACTTTGAAGGGTATTTTATTATACATTGACGAATTGCACTATCTTAATAAACGTCAGCAGCAATCTATCTTGGAATACATCGAAAATGGTAATATCACTTTAATTGGTAGCACTACTGAAAATGTGAACTTTTCAATTTTCAATTCTTTATTGAGTCGGTCCAGTATCATAGAATTTAAGCCATTAACTAAAAACAATATTTTAGATGGCTTGACAAGAGGCATTCTAATAGAGGAAAAAAGGTTAGATATAGAGATTTGTTATGAGAATGAGGCTCTGACATATATTGCTGAAGTATCTGGTGGGGATTTGAGACGTGCACTTAATACATTAGAATTAATAATCAATACATACATTATATTTGGGGAAAAAGAGCTTTCCATCGATGTTGAAAAAGCAAAAGAGTGTGCTCAAAGCAAAATAATGTATTATGATCGAGATGGTGATGGACATTATAACTTGTTGAGTTATTTCCAAAAAAGTATCCGAGGTTCAGATTCTCAGGCAAGCATTCATGCTTTAGCAAGACTGATTAAAGGCGGAGATTTGAACTCAATTTGCAGGAGACTCTTAGTCATTGCTTCTGAAGATATTGGACTGGCATATCCAAAGGCAATTAACATTGTAAAAGCATGTGTGGATGCCTCCTTACAAATTGGTTTTCCAGAGGCAAAGATTCCTTTAGCCCAGGCTACATTATTATTGGCATTACTTCCAAAATCAAATTCAGCCTATAAAGCAATCAATGATGCGTTAAACGACTTGGATTCCTTAGATACAGGCAGAGTTCCTGAGCATTTGTGTGATGGACATTCAAATGATGCACGAAATAACAAAAAAGGATATTTGTATCCTCATAATTATCCGAACCATTATGTAGAACAATCCTATTTGCCAGACCAGATTAAGAATAAGAAGTATTATAAATTTAGCGAGAATAAATTTGAGCAATCGTTGAAAGATTACTGGGAAAGGGTAAAAGGTAAAGGAGAATAAGAAGTATAAGTATAAGTATAAGTATAAGTATAAGTATAAGTATAAGTATAAGTATAAGTATAAGT
>JADQBM010000007.1:15889-59542 GCA_016278615.1 Clostridia bacterium
TATAAGTATAAGTATAAGTATAAGTATAAGTATAAGTATAAGTATAAGTATAAGTGTAAGTATGAGAAAGTGATAAAAGATAAAAGATAAAAGATAAAAGATAAAAGATAAAAGATAAAAGATAAGAGACAAAAGACAAGAGAAAACTGACGGGCACAGGGACCCTACAACTTAAACTTACCACTTGAACTTACACTTAAACTTCAACTTTCGGGCAGGCACAGGAACCAACCCTTAAACTTACACTTACACTTACACTTACACTTATACTATTTATTAAAGGATGGGATTATTTTGGAAATTATTATTGCGGAGAACTCGGGATTTTGTTTTGGGGTAAAGGAAGCCATACGCAAAACTCAGGAAACGATTAAAGAATATAAAGGGACAGGGGCAAAAATTTATACTTATGGGCCGCTAATTCACAATCATCAAGTTACCAAGGAACTTGACGAACAAGGTGTTAAATCTATTGACACTTTAAACGAAGTGCAAGAGGGATCCATAATAATTGTCCGTTCCCACGGTGTACCCAAACTCTTTTATGAAGAAGCAGAGAAAAAGAATCTGAAAGTAATTGATGCCACCTGCCTGCATGTTCGTAAAATTCAAAAAACTGCAAGAACATGTTTTGAAAAAGGCATGAAAGTCGTGATTGTTGGAAATAAAGACCATCCTGAAGTAATAGGTATTAATGGATGGTGTGACAATAGTGCCATAATCATTGAAAATGAAGAGGATGCTAAAGGAATACAATTAAATAATATTTGTATAGTTGCACAAACTACTATTACCAAAAAATTATGGAAAGATGTTATGGCTATTTTAGACAAGAAGTCTTTAATAATGGAAAAGCACAATACGATTTGTTCAGCAACTGAATCACGCCAGGAAAGTTGTGAAGATACAGCAAAAAAAGTAGATGCTATGCTGATTATTGGAGGGAAACATAGTTCAAATACACAGAAATTATTCGCAATTTCTAAAAAAATATGTAAATTTTCATATTTTATTGAAACAAAAGACGATTTACCATTGAATGATTTCAGAAAATATAATAAAATTGGAATCGCAGCAGGTGCATCTACACCTGAATGGATTATTAAGGAGGTTATTACTGTTATGAATGAAACAAGCTTTCATGGAGAGACTGATACAACTAAAGAAAATGACTCAGAGAATCAAATGTATGACTTGATGGATGAAATCGAGAAATCCTTACGAATTCCCGGTAGAGGTGAAATCGTGAAGGGAACCATTATCCAAGTTAGAGATAATGAAATGGTTGTTAATTTGGGATGTAAAAAAGATGGAATTATTACTAAAGATGAGATTATAACAAATGCAAATTCCTCATTGACAACTATGTACAGTGTTGGGGATGAAATTGAAGCTCAAGTATTAAAAACAGATGATGGTGAAGGGAACCTATTATTATCTAACAGAAAACTAGCAGCGAATGAACATTGGAATGAAATTTCTCAGTTGTTTAGAGATAAATCTACTATAGAAGTAAAAGTAAAAAATAAGGTGAGAGGCGGCGTTATTGCTATTTTCAAAGAGATTTCTGGGTTTATTCCAATTTCTCAACTATCCGATAAGTATATAGAAGATGTAGATGAATTTGTGGGCAGAGTATTGCCTGTTAAAATAACACAACTGGATAAAAAGAAGAATAAAATTATCTTTTCTCATAGAACTTATTTAGATGCAGAAAAAGCTCAAAGTGTTGAAAAAGTCTGGAATAGCATCGCTCAGGGAGATGTTATTGAAGGTAAAGTAATGAGGTTCACCGATTATGGTGCCTTTGTTGACATAGGTGGTATTGATGGACTTCTTCATATTTCGGAGATTTCTTGGGGGAAGATCAATCACCCTTCAGATATTCTAAAAATAGGACAAATGATTCAAGTGAAAATACTTTCAATCGATAAAGAAAAAGAGAAAGTGTCATTAGGATTGAAGCAGACGACTTCTGAACCTTGGGATCAAGTTCAGGGTAAATTCAATGTAGGAGATATCATAGAAGGAAGAGTTGTACAAATAAAAGAATATGGCGTTTTTGTAGAAATAGAACCGGGTATGGATGGATTGGTTCATATTTCAGAGATGGCTCATAAGCATGTAGCAAATCCTGCAAGTGAGGTCAAAATAGGCCAGAAAGTGGAAGCGAAAATTCTTGATATTGATAAAGAAAATAAAAGAATCAGTTTAAGTATTAAAGAAACCATTGAAAAGCCAGAAACCGAAATTCAAGAGATGCCTAAAGAAGAAGTGCTCAAAGAAGAAGAGGCACCTAAAGAAGAAGAGGCACTCCAAAATGAAGAAACTAAAGAAGAAAGCTTAGAAGAAATTAAAGAAGAAACTGAACAGGAAACTGAAGAAGAACAGGAATAATTATAATTAGATAAAAGATAATAGATAACAGATAATAGTTAAGGTGGAGATTTTGCTTTTGTAAGCAAAATCTCTATTTATATAATTGATCCCGTCTGCACAGCAGACGGGATCAATTGTTTAAAACACATCATGAAGATTTTGGAACAAAATCCACCACAACTGTTATCTATTATCTGTTATCTATTATCTATCCTTTAATTTCCCTGCTTGTCTCATCATGTCTTCAGCATTTTTAATGGCAGCATCTGAGATATTCTCGCCACCTAACATTCTTCCTATTTCTTTAATGGTTTCATTTGAGTTAAGTTTTTTTAGGATGGTTCGTGTTACGTCATTGCTGGATTCTTTGATAATCTGATAATTCGAGTCACCCATTGCAGCGATTTGGGGCAAATGGGTAATGCATATAACTTGGTGATTGTTAGATATTTCAGAAAGTTTTTTTCCTACTATGCTGGCAGTGGACCCGCTGATGCCATTATCTATTTCATCAAAAATCATTGTAGATATTTCATCGAAGTCTCCGATAATTCTTTTGAAAGCTAACATAATTCTTGAAATTTCGCCTCCAGAAGCGATTTTAGTTAAAGGTTTAAGAGGTTCCCCTTTATTGGTTGATATTAAGAATTCAACAATATCAATGCCATCAGAAGAATAAGCGGTTTTTCCGTTGAAGTCAGTAGCTGTTTTGAATTGAACAACAAACTCAGAATGATTAAAATTTAACTCATTAAGTTCTTTGCTTATTTTTAGTTGTATTTCAGCAGCCGTTTTTTTTCTGATACAAGTTAGAGCTTCAGATTGGACGCTAAGTTCTTTTTCAATTTCATGTATTTTTGATTTCAAATTTGCGATGGCTTCATCTGCATTTTCTATTGAATGGATCTCTTTTTCTATTTTTTCTTTGTATTGCAATATGGTTTCAATACTACTTCCATATTTCTTTTTGAGTAGGTTAATAGCTTCTAATCTTTCTTGGGTTTCGTTCAATTCATGAGTTGAAAATTGTATCTGTTCTTTATATTTTCGCATCTCTGAAGATAAATCTTCAAGTTGGAAAAGGTTATCAGAAATAATGGTCTCAAAAGTAGAAAGGGATTGGTCATATTCCATTATTTCCTTCATATTGACAGATATTTTTCCCAAACGGCTAAGGACAGCATCCGTATCAGATTGTAAGAGTTCATAAGAAGTGGATAAAGCATTAAATATTTTTTCGCTGTTTTGTAGAACCATGAGCTTTTGGTTTAATATTTGATCTTCTCCAAGCTGAAGAGATGCAGATGATATTTCTGCATGTTCATATTTTAAAAAATCTTTTTTTCTTTCTGAATCTTCTTTAGTTTTAAGAAGATTGTCCAATTGGTGCATATGGTGAATGTATTCTTTATAGGATTCTCTTACCGAAGTTTTGATAATAGATATTTCCGAAGCATTGTATAGATCTAAAAGATTCAGATGATTTTCGGAAGTTAGTAACGATTGATGATCATATTGACCATGAATATCTACGATTCTTCTGCATATTTTGTTGAGTAAAGAAACCGTAACCATCTTGTCATTGATTTTACAAGTGCTTTTTCCCGTAGCATATATTTCACGGGAAATCAAAATACTGTTGTTTTCCGTTGATATATCATTTTGTTGAAGAAGGGTGAGAATATCTGGATTCAGTATATCAAGGGTTAATTGTATAACAGATTTATCTTTTCCTGTTCGAATAAAAGTAGTATCTGCACGGCTTCCCAAAGCCATATTAATCGCTTCAATTATGATGGACTTGCCAGCACCGGTTTCACCAGTTATTATATTAAGTCCATCATGAAAATCTGCATTTAAGGTATCGATTAACGCATAATCCTTAATGGATAGAAAAGAAATCATATTCATTCACCCGCTTATTGTATTAAGTCATTAAATTGATGAACCAATTTGTTAACATTAATATTCTCATCAACTACAACAAAAATGGTATTATCACCCGCAATGGTTCCTAAAATATTATCTAAGTTGAGTGCATCAATTGCTTCACATGCTGCATTAGCACATCCTGTCAGGGTCTTAATGATAATAATATTATTAGAATAATTAACAGACAAAATAGTATCTTTAAATATTTTAATAAATCTGTCCGTGATCGATTGGTAAGAATGAGTTTCAGCCGCATATTTAGATTTTCCAGTTGCAGTCTGTATTTTTATTAGTTTTAGTTCCTTTATATCTCTTGAAATAGTAGCTTGGGTTACATTATATCCATTCTTTATAAGAAGCTTCGCGAGCTCCTCTTGTGTTTCAACCTCTTGTTTATGGATTAATTCAAGAATTTTATTGTGCCTTGAATATTTCATGCAGACCTCCGAATAATTATTAATTTATTTTTATATTTATTATAACATAAGAAAAAGAATCTTAGGCAATAAAAATATTAAATAATTCCCACATATGGTATAATACATTAAGTAAAAATAACTAAAAAAAATATAAGTTGAAGTTGAAGTTTAAGTGAAAACGAAAAAAGAAGTTGTAAGTAGAAGTTGTAGGGGCTGGTCTTGTGCCTGCCCGATAAGGGAAGTTAAGTTTAAGTGTGAGTATTAGTATAAGTGTAAGTAGAAGTAGAAGTGTAAGTGAACTTACTATTTATTTTTTATTATTTAACTTAAACTAACTCCGAAGGAGTCAATTTATACTTAGTACTTATATTGTGGGAGAATGTATGAGGATATTAGGAATTGATCCAGGCTTTGCTACGTTAGGGTATGGAATTATAGAACTTAATGGCAGTCGTTTTGAGACAATAAAGTATGGTGCTATTACGACACCCTCGCAAATGGAAATGCCAGAAAGACTCAGAATAATCTTTTCTGAATTAACGGAATTAATTATAAAATATGAGCCTCAGGAGGCTTCAGTGGAAGAGTTGTTTTTTAACAAAAACACAAAGACTGCGTTAAAGGTTGCCCAGGCAAGAGGCGCTATAATTTTAACTTGTGCAAACAATGATTTGCAAATATTTGAGTACACACCTCTGCAGATTAAACAGGCGTTAGTAGGTTATGGGAGAGCAGATAAAAAGCAAATTCAAATAATGGTTAAAAACATTTTGAATTTAGATGCGATTCCTAAGCCGGATGACACAGCTGATGCTTTAGCAGCAGCTGTTTGTCATGGAAATTCAAGAAAATATCGAAAGCTATGTCTCGAAAAATAAGGAGGAAAGCGCATTGTTTCATTTTATAAAAGGAAAAGTTCATTCATTCTTTGAGAATGGTATTATTTTAGAAAATGGAGGTATTGGGTATGAAATCCATGTTCCTCAACTTTCTATAAATTATATAAAGGATAAAAAAGATGAAATTCTGATTTATACGGTTATGATGGTAAGAGAGGATGATGTTAGCTTATATGGATTCGCTACAAAAGATGACATTGTTATGTTTAAGAAACTTTTAACAGTTAATGGAGTTGGCGCAAAAGCTGCACTATCTATTATGTCAACTTACTTAACACCAGAGCTAAAAAAAATCATTGTTTTCGAAGATGTTACGACTCTTATTAAGGTTTCAGGAATTGGAAAAAAGACTGCTCAAAGAATCGTATTAGAGTTAAAAGACAAAATGGGAGATGTTGACGAATATGATGTGAAAAACATTTCTGTAAATAGAAAAAGCGGTAAAGACGAAGTAGTAGAAGCCTTAACAGGTTTAGGTTATACTAAAAGTGAAGCTTTTGAGGCAATAGGATTGATTACAAAAGAGACAGACAGTGTGGAAGAATTGATTAAATTGGCTCTCATTAATCTGAGTAGACAATGATGAACATTTAAGATTTAGGATTTAGGATTTATGGTTTAAGATTTAAGATTGAAGGAAGGTTTTGTTTCACAAAACCAACGATACATAGTATATATTGATAATTCCAATTTGAACTTAATTATTGAAGATTTTACTTGGTAAAATCCTCCTTCAATCCTAAATCCTAAATCCTAAATCCTAAATCTTAATTGCAAATTGTATTCTTAAGGAGAGCGTTTTATGGAGGATCAAGAAAGAGTTACCACAGCACATTTAGCTGTAGAGGACACAGATACCGAGACCAGTTTAAGACCCAAGTTGTTACATGAATATATTGGTCAAAGAAATGTAACGGAAAATCTAAAAATTTTTATTGATGCTGCTCGCATGAGAGCAGAGCCTTTAGATCATGTCTTGCTCTACGGACCGCCAGGACTGGGGAAAACAACTCTGGCTGGAATAATAGCAAATGAAATGAATGTAAGAATTAAGGTGACTTCTGGCCCTGCTATTGAAAGAGCTGGGGATTTAGCAGCAATCTTAACAAATTTAGAAGAAAACGATGTTTTGTTTATAGATGAAATACATAGATTAAACAGATCTGTTGAGGAAATACTATATTCTGCAATGGAAGACTATGTTTTAGATATTATTATTGGAAAAGGTCCCTCTGCCAGATCCATAAGACTTGATTTATCAAAATTCACTCTTGTTGGGGCGACCACAAGAGCAGGGAGTGTATCTCCACCTTTAAGAGATCGTTTTGGTGTTGTATCAAAGCTGGATTTATATCAAAATGAAGAGTTAGAACAAATTATCAAAAGATCTGCAACGATTTTAAATATTGACATTGATGAATTATCAGCAAAAGAAATTGCTATGAGATCAAGAGGAACACCCAGGATTTCAAATCGTTTATTAAAAAGAGTGAGAGACTTTTCACAGGTTAAGGGATCAGGAAGTATTCATTTGGAAATTACCAATATAGCCTTAGATTCTTTAGGAATTGACAAGATGGGATTAGAAAAATTAGATAGAGAAATATTGGACATAATCATCAATAAATTTAATGGTGGGCCAGTAGGAATCGATACCATTTCCGCAGCAGTTGGTGAAGAAAAAGTTACAATCGAAGATGTATATGAACCTTATCTACTGCAGGCGGGCTTTATCAATAGAACACAAAAAGGAAGAACAGCGGCAAAACAGGCTTATTTACACTTAGGCATTAACATACCAGAAGATGAACAATTTAGCTTTAAATGATTTCGGGGGAATTAATATGATTAAAAAAATCATGGCTCTTGTATTTATCCAAATAATTTTCATTTCTTTAAACTCATTTTCCTTTGGGCAGGATGATGTTGCTCAATCCATAAAGATAGGACTTCGTAGTGGTAGCAGTGCTGTTGCCAGTACATCATTAGCGTCTGAAAAAGGTCTTATTTTTGGTTATTATTCAGAAGGATGGATTCCTTTATTTGAACTTAATAATAAGATGATATATGTTCGAAAGGACAGTTATTACCTTAACATGAATGGATATTTTTTCGAATATGATTATGACAATAATAAGGATTCACATAATTCAGACATTATGGGACCAATACATATTCAGTTAGGGGGAAGCTATGCTTCAAAATCTGAAGCATTAAAATTTGCAAATTATGTGAAAACCCTTGGAATAGAACCCTATTTAGCATTGGAGGGAAAGTGGAAAGTATGGGTTGGCACTTTTACAACCTATGACAGAGCGGAAGAGTATTTTGATGAATTGAAATCAATACTCAAAAATGTAGATATGACGGTTATTTCTAAGAACATTTCCAGAGTACAAGTTACGGATGATACAGGTGAAATTATTTTTATTTATAGTCCTTCTTATGGAGATTATCGCTTCGAACCTAAAGACGATGCTTTGATGAACATGGATAATAAATTATTCAGAGGAGGAATTATTTTAAAAAATGCAAGCAATGGGAATTTAACTGTAATTAATCAACTCGAAATAGATGAATATCTGTATGGTGTATTGCCTAAAGAGATGTCTGCCACAGCACCTGAGGAAGCATTAAAAGCACAAGCAGTGGCGGCAAGAAATTATGCAGTGGTTAATCTTAATAAACACATTGATGAGGGATTTGATCTATGTGCTTCCACACATTGTCAAACTTACAGTGGCTTCTCGGCTGAGAAGGGCAGTACAAATAATGCTGTAGATAATACGATAGGTTTGATTCTTACGCATAATGGAAACCCAATCTCTACTTTTTATCATATGGATAGCGGTGGACATACAGAAGATAGTGAAAACATTTGGGGAGGAGCTTACGGGTATATTAAAGGTGTTGAAGATAACTTTGGAGAGCCATATAAATGGGAATTAACGTTGAGTAAGAAGAATATTGCAGACGCATTGAATTCGTGGGGATATTCAGTGGGAGAGATAAAGGATGTATATGAAGGTCAGCGTTCTCAATTTGACAGTGTTCTAAAACTTGTCATAAAAGGCTCAGAAGGCACTGTAACCCTTGAAAAAGATAATATACGAAAAGTTTTAGGATATAATACTATTAAATCATTAAAGTTTCAGATTTTGAAAGATAATGTCATAATACTTCAAGGAAAGAATACGGACAGAAGAAGTGCATTATCAGGAAATTATGCTATAAATGGAACAAATAATATTTTTATGCTCCAGAACAATCAAAGCTATATTTTCAATGGAACAGAAAATAATCTCATAGAGAAAGATTCGATTTCCAATTCTGACACATACGTTTTTGCAGGGTCAGGTTATGGTCATGCTTTGGGAATGAGCCAAAAAGGTGCCATTGCAATGGCTAATTTAGGCTATTCTTATGATGAAATTCTCTATCATTATTACACGGATGTAGAATTAGTTGAAAATGAGTAAAACTTTTATTAGAGTGGGAGTTCAAAATGCTAATTGGCGAATTTGATTACAATTTACCAGAAGAACAAATTGCACAAAGACCATTGTCAGAAAGAGATTTATCAAAACTTATGGTTATTAATAGAAAGACAGGAATCATTGATCATAAAGTTTTTACAGATGTCCTGAAGGATCTTCATGAAGGAGATTGTTTGGTTCTCAATGATTCTCGTGTGATCCCTGCAAGACTTTATGGGTTAAAAGCATCAACGGGCGCTAAGATTGAATTTCTATTGACCAAGAGAATAGATATCAAGACATGGCAGACAATGATAAGACCCGGAAAGAGATTGAAGCAGGGAGATAGGGTTCATTTTGGTTTAGAAAACGAGTTAACTGCTGAAGTTCTGGGGCATGGAGAAGAAGGAACACGTATCGTAAAGTTTTTTTATCAAGGGGTTTTCGAGGAAATCTTAGATAGACTGGGGCATGTTCCGCTTCCCCCCTATATTCGAAGAGAAAGTGACAAAGACGATAGAGAAAGGTATCAAACTGTATATTCTAAAAATGAAGGTTCCGTGGCTGCACCTACTGCTGGTTTGCATTTTACCGATCGGCTATTAAAAGACGCAACTAACAAGGGGGTTCGATTGGCATATGTCACTTTGCATGTTGGAATCGGAACTTTTAGACCTGTAAAAAGCGAAAATATTTTAGAACATCATATGCACTTTGAGAATTATACCATAGATGAAAAAAATGCTAAAATTATTAATGACACAAAATCAAAGGGTGGAAGAATAATAGCAGTAGGGACAACTTCTACAAGAACCTTGGAGAGCGCATGCGATGAAAAGGGGATTCTAAGGAGTACCCATATGGCTGCAACAAATCTATTCATTTATCCAGGATATCAATTTAAAATTGTGGATGGGATAATCACAAATTTTCACTTACCAAAATCAACATTGCTGATGTTGGTATCTGCTTTTTATAACAGAGAGGCAATACTAAAGGCTTATAATGATGCGGTAGCGTTAAACTATCGATTTTTTAGCTATGGGGACGCGATGTTTATCTACTGATTGAAGAACAGAAAAGATAGATAATAGATAACAGATAATAGATAAGAGTTGAGGTGGATTTTGTTTCACAAAATCTTCATTAGGTTAAATCTAAATATTCTGTTAGAAGAGTAAATAGAAAGATAAGAGATAACAAAACTGGAAAAGAGATAACTAAGAAAGATAACAGATAATAGATAAGAGTTTAGGATGATTTTGTTCCAAAATCTCCATTAGTGTTAAATCCAAACAAGCTATAGTAGATTAATAAATAATAACGAGTTTTGCGCTTAGCAAAACTTTCCTTAACTATTATCTGTTATCTATTATCTTTTATCTAAAATTAATTTACTAATTACTGGAGGATCTAAATGGATGCGGTAACTTTTGAACTGAAGAAAACTTGTGCAAAAACAAATGCACGATTAGGTAAATTGAAAACACCTCATGGAGAAATTGAGACGCCGGTTTTTATGCCCGTGGGGACACAAGCAACGGTTAAAGCTATTAAACCTGAAGAACTCAAGGAAATGGGCGCTCAAATTATACTTTCCAACACATATCATTTATTTTTAAGACCAGGACATGAACTGATTAAGGAGGCTGGAGGGCTTCATAAGTTTATGAATTGGAATCAGGCAATTTTAACGGATAGTGGAGGATTTCAAGTTTTCAGCCTAGGAGATTTAAGAAAAATAACTGAAGAAGGTGTCGCTTTTAGATCTCACATTGATGGCTCTAAAAAATTCATTTCACCTGAAATTGCAATAGAGATACAAAACGCTTTGGGTTCAGATATCATGATGGCTTTTGATGAATGTCCACCCTATCCTGCTGATAAAGAATATGTAAAGAATTCTTTAGAACGGACATCCAGATGGGCAACCCGATGTAAAGGAGCTCATGGAAATCTTGAAAAACAGTCTATTTTTGGCATTGTTCAGGGAGGCATGTACAAGGATTTAAGGTATGAAAGTGCTTGTCAGATTACGCAATTGGATTTTCCTGGATATGCTTTAGGCGGATTAAGTGTAGGTGAACCTAAAGACATTATGTATGAAGTTCTTGATTATTCTGTTGATTTCTTACCAGCAAATAAACCAAGATATTTAATGGGTGTAGGGAGTCCAGATTATTTGTTAGAGGGCGTAGAACGAGGCGTGGATATGTTTGATTGTGTTCTTCCTACTAGAATTGCAAGAAACGGAACCGCTATGACATCAAAGGGGAAGGTGGTTATAAAAAATGCTGCCCATGAAAAAGATTTTACCCCATTAGATGATGCCTGCGATTGCTACACATGTACCCATTATTCCAGAGCCTATTTAAGACATTTGTATAAGGCTAATGAGATATTATCCTCTATGCTCTTGTCTCACCACAACCTCTATTTTCTTCTCTCTTTAATGAAAAAAACAAGAAAGGCCATTGAGGAGGATCGATTTTTAGAGTTCAAAAATGCCTTTTATCATACATATGGAGAGGAATCAAAATGTGGCCAATAAGTATTGAACAAGGTGCTTTTTTTTACTGTATCTTAATTAATGTGATAGGCTTTACAGCTATTGTTATAGATAAATATCGTGCCATAAGAAAAAAGTGGCGTATAAAAGAAAGTCGTTTTTTTCTTATGGCACTATTAGGAGGCGGCATAGGCGTATATATGGGAATGCGCATGTATCGGCATAAAACACGGCACAGGTATTTTATGTGGGGAATTCCAGCTATTGTAATTTTTGAGTGGACTTTAGTGTATTTTTACTTTTATCATTGGTAGTTAATAAGGAAATAATTGAAAGGTTCATTTCTTTTTGTTTGATTTTTTTGCATTTTATAGTATAATCTATCTTGAGTACTGAAAGGAGGGTTTTCATGAACGGACAACAATTGTCATTATTATTCCCAATTCTACTTATATTTGTTTTTTATTTTCTCTTAATAAGACCACAGAAAAAACGAGAAAAAGAAGTTAAGGAAATGAGAAATAATCTTAGGATTGGTGATAGAATCATCACTATCGGAGGAATAAGCGGAAAGATTTTAAAGATAAAGGATGACAAAATTACGATAGAAATTGGATCAGACAAAACAAAATTAGACATGATGAGATGGGCGATATCATCATTGGATCAACCTTCAAAAGTCGCACCTGAAAAAAGCAAGAAAAAAGTGGAAGACAAGCCTGAACTTGTTGAAGAAGATATCAACGAACCAGAAGATGCTTCCATAAACGATAAAAAAGAAGATTAAATAGGAAGAAGCTTTAATGGCTTCTTTTTTATTTAATAGGAAATATCGATTTTCTATTAAATAAAAAAGGGGGAGTGCAGAGGGGATTCCCCCTTGAAGCCCTAGCAGTAATCTCTGATTACGTAGCAGGTCTCATACAGAAACTCTCCAATCTTTGATTGGTAAAGAGTTTTTCAGTTGCCCAATTAAGGAGGGTGCAGTGCCGAAGGGAACCATAGCCTTTTTACCCCAAGCTTGCTTGGCTAGGTAAAACGGACAGCAGGGAGCGTAGCGAGTCGGAGGTGAAACCGATGGGTTCCCTAGCGGAGTGGCTATAGCCACTTTTTTTATTTGTCCATTTCTTAAGGTAATAATTTAATAACCAAGCAAATATAATATACCAAATACTAAATAATGGGGTGTTAGTTTGCTTGATAGAAATTATTTTAAAGAGCATGTAGGGGTATACATAAAATCACTCATCGCAGGATTGGCAATATGTCTTTTGCTCATGCTTCTTTTTAGCATGATTATGAGGTTTACACTAGTTTCAGAGAAATGGGTAGAGTACTATAGTTTAGGAATCGTGGCTTTTGCTTGTTTGTTTTCGGGGATTACTGCCGGATATTATAAGAAACGAATGGGCATTTTAAATGGTGTTATCCATTCGATTATTCTTATGTTAGCATTGTATGTTATTTATTTTTTTGCGGTAGAAAGCATTTCTCTATCCACAATGATTAATTTAAAACATTTGTTTTCTTTGGTATGCGGCGGAATTGGAGGAATGATTGGTGTTAATACTAAGTAAAAATTTAAGTCATGACTTGAGCTGTTATTAAGCAGTAACATCTTAGTATAATAAAAAATCATGTTGTTGTATTTAGAAGCATGATTTTTTATTATGAAAAAAGGATGTTCTACCTAAAAGCCATCTAAGGTAAATGCTTTGACTTAAACCTTTTGTGTGATATAATTTTATCTGCATAATAATAAAGAGGAGGCAAATTAATGAAACATATTAAGACAATATCTAAATCATCTTTGAATATTACCAATGGAAAGGGCTGTGGAGAATGTCAGACATCTTGTCAATCAGCTTGCAAAACTTCATGCACAGTAGCGAATCAGAAATGTGAGAATAATGATAAATGATATTCCAGCGGGAGATGTTTTCAGCTCCTTTATTCTTCCAAAGCGGAAGACTTTTTTATTGTATTAGAAAATAAAGATATATACAATATATACGTTGAATGTATATTGGAGGAAAAAATATGTTTCACAAATATCTTTTCAAGGACAAGCATATTGTCTTGGATATAAATAGTGGTGCTGTTCATGTGATTGATAAAATTGTATTTGACATATTGGATATCTATGAAGGTGATAATAAAAATGAAGTTTTTTCTGTATTAAGTAATGAATACTCAAAAGATGAGATTTCAGAAGCTATTAGTGAATTGGATTACTTAAAATCCCAAGGTTTGCTTTTTTCTGATGATGTTTATATTTCCAATAAAGCTAAGGATCCGGTAGTAAAAGCTATTTGCTTACATGTGGCACATGATTGTAATATGAATTGTAAATATTGTTTTGGTTCTCAAGGTTCTTTTGAAGGCATTAGAGAATTAATGTCCCTTGATACCGGTATCGCTGCAATTGATTTTCTTATTAAGAATTCAGGCAAAAGAAGAAATCTTGAAGTGGATTTTTTTGGTGGTGAACCTTTAATGAATTTTGATGTGATTAAAGAAATTGTATCTTATGGAAGAAAAGTAGAAATGAACAATAATAAGAAAATTCGATTCACCATTACGACCAATGGCATTCTTTTGGATGATGAGAAGATAAACTATATCAATGACAATATGGAAAATGTTATTCTCAGTATAGATGGAAGATTGGAAGTAAATGATAAAATGAGACGTACATGGAATGACAAGGGAACTTATGAGTTAATAATCAATAATTATGAAAAATTCATTAATAAAAGAAATGATGGTTTATATTATATCCGAGGAACTTTTACTAAAGAAAATCTTGATTTCTCGGAGGATGTCAAACACCTCATAAACAAAGGCTTTAAAAATGTCTCTATTGAGCCTGTGGTTGTAAAAGACCATGAGGATTATGCGATTAAAATTGAACATTTAGATGCTATTCTCAATGAATATGAAAAGTTGTCCGATCTCTACATAAATAATGCGAAGAATAATCAGATGTTCGATTTTTTTCATTTTAATATCGATTTAGAACAGGGTCCCTGTGTCTTTAAAAGAATTTCAGGATGTGGTGCAGGAACGGAATATATGGCTGTTGCACCCAATGGTGATTTGTATCCTTGTCATCAATTTGTAGGAAATAATGGTTTGAAAATTGGAAGTGTTTATGATGTGGATTATAGTAATGAGCTTTATGATATTTTTAATAATGCACATATTTATAATAAAGAAAAATGCAGAACCTGCTGGGCAAAGTTCTATTGTAGTGGAGGCTGCCATGCAAATGCCTATCACATGAATGGAAATATGTTGGAACCATATGAAATAGGATGTGAAATGGAAAAAAAGAGGATAGAATGTGCCATAGGAATAAAGGCAGTGTTAAGTAAATGAATAATGAATAATGAATAGTGAAGGAAGAAATCTTGCATTGCAAAATTTCCTTGATTGATATTAAGAACAATCATAACGGTTAGAGTTATCCTTATTATGCCGATTGAATGAGAAAGCTGTAAAAGTTGGTTTTGCTTATAGAATTATTATTCTTGTCACAATGTAGATTTTGCATTGCAAAATCATCCTGCATTATTCATTGTTCATTATTAATTCTTAATTAAATACGGAGGTTGATATGATAGTAGATGTTGAAGGTCTTGTTCCTCAACTTCAGGATTCTTGCTATATTGCGGATACTGCGGTAGTTGCGGGGAATGTATCAATGGGTGAACATACCAGTGTTTGGTTTAACACGGTTATTAGAGGGGATATCAATCACATAACCATTGGCAAAAACAGTAACATTCAGGATAATTGTACGATTCACGTATCTGAAAAATTCCCTGCAATAATTGGTGATAAAGTAGTAGTAGGACACAATGCTACGATCCACGCCTGTACTATTGGTGAACATGTTTTGGTAGGAATAGGGTCTATAATTTTGGATGGCGCCATTATTGGGGATCATGTTGTGATTGGAGCAGGAACGATTATCCCCCCTGGGAAAGTAATAGAAAGTAATACGGTTGTTATGGGGAACCCCTATAAAGTAATCAGATCATATAATATGAATGATGAAGAAATGATTCATGGTATTATTTCAAGATACTTAGAGTGGTCAAAAATATATAAAGATACTGCAAAGGAGGTAAAGAAATGAAAAGGACTATGGTGATATTGCTTATTTTAATTATCATCGTTGGCTGGACTGTGTCTGTGTCCGGATTATCTATAGGAAATCTCGCTATTGAGCCTATAAATAAACAAATAAAGTTGGGACTTGAGTTAAAGGGTGGGGTATATGTGGTTATGGAAGCAGAAACAAATGCTTCAGGAGAAGAGTTAAGGGCACTTATGCAACAAACCCAACAGGTAATAGAAAGGCGCGTAAATGCAATGGGTCTTTCGGAACCAAATGTAATGGTTGAAGGAGAAAAACGAATTCGAGTTGAGCTTCCAGGTGTTAAAAATTCATCTGAAGCCATTGAGGCCATCGGGAAAACGGCTCAATTAGAGTTTATGGATCATACAGGAAAAGTAATACTTACAGGAAAAGATGTTAAAAATGCAGGGGTTTCATATGATGAATACAACAAACCAGTAGTCTCTTTGGAGATGACTGGAAAGGGGGCAGATGCATTTTATGAGGCCACAAAGATTGCTGTCGCAGCAACGGGTGAGGCCAATATCATTTATATTGTCTTAGATGGTGAAGTGATATCAGCACCGACTGTAACTGAAGAAATACCCAGTGGGAAAGCTCAGATTACAGGGTCTTATTCTGTTGAAGAAGCTGCTACCCAGGCTGCGCTCATTAGAGGAGGCGCCCTCCCCGTCACGCTTCACGAAATAGAAACATCTATTACAGGACCGACTCTTGGACTGGAATCATTTAACAGAAGTGTTTTTGCAGGAGTTTTGGGAGTCGCCCTTATTCTTATTTTTATGTTGGCGTACTATCGATTACCAGGGATTGCAGCAGGGATTGCATTGCTCCTTTATATCCTTGTGGTGATTTGGGTTATGATTGGATTCAATGCTGTTCTTACGCTTCCAGGAGCTGCTGGTATTATACTCTCCATAGGGATGGCGGTAGATGCCAATGTTATTATCTTTGAAAGGATAAAGGAAGAAATAAAGAACGGAAAGACCATAAGGGTATCGGTGAATTCCGGTTTTAGGAGAGCGTTAAAAACTATTATGGACGCAAATATTACAACCCTTATTGCAGGAATTGTTTTATATCAATTTGGGTCTGGACCAGTGAAGGGATTTGCAGTCACTTTGATGATTGGTATTATTGTTAGTTTGTTAACGGCGGTTATCATCACAAGATTACTACTTTCTGTGCTGTCTGATATTAAAGGAACCAATAAAGCCATATTTTATGGTGTGAAGGAGGGCTGAAAATGAAATTGGAGATTATTAAGAATAATAAAAGGTGGTACCTCATTTCATCTGTAATTATCATAATCGGCTTAACTTTTGGATTTTTGGGTGGATTTGATTTAGGAATAGATTTTACAGGTGGAACCATGATGCATATTGATATGGAACAACATGTTTCCGTAGATGAAATTAGAAATATTACCCATAAATATGATCTAAATGAGAGCATTGTACATATAGGTGCTGATAAAAATGAAATTATGCTAAAAACGAAGCAATCTCTTTCAAATGAAGAGAGAACAGAGATATATAATGATATTTCACAAAAGTACAACTTAGAGAAGGAAAACCTTTTGGCTGTTGGTCAGTTTGGACCTTCTATTGGTGATGAAACCAAGAAAAAAGCAGTTATTTCTGTGCTGATTGCCAGCTTAGGGATGTTAGTATACATAGCTTTAAGATTTGAAATCATATTCGCTATGGCAGCGGTTATTGCGTTGTTACATGATATTTTAATGATGATTGCATTTTATGGTTTATTCAGAATTCCCATTAACGGACCCTTTATTGCAGCGATATTGATTACTGTAGGATATTCTATTAATGATACCATTGTTGTTTTTGACAGAGTTCGAGAAAATGTTGAAATCGTTAAGAAAAAGAAATATGGTGAGATCGTTGACATGAGTATACGCCAAACCATTAGCAGATCCATTAATACTTCAGTAACAACCTTGTTGGCCATTATCTGTTTATATATCTTTGGCGTTCAATCCATTAAAGAGTTTACTCTGCCGTTGATTGCGGGGATTGTATCGGGAACATATTCATCTATATTCATAGCGAGTCCCATATGGTATAATCTCAATATGATATTCAACAAGCCAAGGTATGTGGGTAAATAAACAAGAATGCATTATTAGATAATATGGGGGGGACCAACATTGAAAATTAATTTGAAAGACAAAATACGTGATATTCAAGATTTTCCTGCTAAAGGAATTCTTTTCAGAGATATCACCACTTTGCTTCAAGATAAAGATGCTTTTATCACGGCAGTGGATGAAATGAAAAAAATGGTTGAGGGCTATGATTTTGAGTTAATTGTTGGCCCTGAATCAAGAGGTTTTATTGTCGGTACACCTTTGGCTTATGCTACAGGCAGAGGTTTTGTACCCATTAGAAAGCAAGGAAAGCTTCCATACAAAACCATTCGCTATAAATATGACTTAGAATATGGAAGTGATACCTTAGAAATTCACATGGATGCCATTAAAGAAGGACAAAAGGTGATTATTGTTGACGATTTGCTGGCAACAGGTGGTACAATTCTATCCACAATCAAGTTGGTTGAACAATTAGGTGGAGAAGTGACAGGCGTTTTTGTCATGATAGAGCTTTTAGATTTGAAAGGAAGAGAGAAGTTAGCGGAATATAAAGTAAATTCTTTACTACAATACTAACAATTATGCTATGGGGGAAACGGAAGACGGGATAAACCTGTCTTCATTTTAAACTCTGTTTCAGGGAGAAAATGAGATGATGTTAGATTTTTTTATTGATGAGATAATTAAATATAATCCAAATACTGATTTGTTACTGATTGAAAAAGCGTACAATATATCAGAAAAAGCGCACTCAGGACAACTCAGACAATCCGGCGAAGAATATTTCAGTCATCCCATTGAAGTAACCAAAATACTCATTGAACTGGAAATGGATGATGCTACCATCGTTGCTGGGCTTCTTCATGATGTTTTGGAAGATACAGAGTACAAATATGAAGAATTAAAGCGTGATTTTGGTGAAGAGATTGCAATGTTAGTCGAAGGAATCACAAAATTAGGAACTTTGGTCTATGAAAGCAAAGAAGAGCGACAAGCCGAGAACTTGAGAAAGATGTTTTTGGCAATGTCAAAGGATATCCGAGTGCTCATTATCAAGCTTGCAGATCGCCTTCACAACATGCGGACCATCAACTATATGAATGAAAAAAAGATTCGCGAAAAGTGTCTTGAGACTCTTGAAATTTATGCGCCTTTAGCGCATCGATTAGGGATGTCTAAGATAAAATGGGAACTGGAGGATATTTCTTTCAGACATCTCGATCCCAAAGCGTATTATGAACTATATGAAAAAGTGAAGAAGAAACGTAAAGAAAGAGAAGCTATAATCAATGAAGTAATCGAAGAACTAAAGCCAGAAATAAAGCTTCATAACATTAGTTTCGAAATCACTGGAAGATCTAAACATTTTTATAGTATTTATAAGAAGATGAAGTATCAGAAAAAAGAATTTGATGAAATATTTGATTTAATGGCAGTTAGAATCATTGTGGAATCCATTCGGGATTGTTATGCCGTTTTAGGTATTGTTCATACTTTGTGGAAGCCTATTCCAGGTAGATTCAAAGATTATATCGCGATGCCTAAGCCTAACATGTATCAATCCATTCATACCACCGTTATTGGAAAAAATGGTGAACCTTTTGAAATACAAATGAGAACTATGGAAATGCATAAAATTGCTGAATTTGGGATTGCTGCGCATTGGAAATATAAAGAAGGCAAAAAAGCAACAGATGAATTTGACAATAAATTATCTTGGTTAAGACAAATGATGGAATGGCAGAGAGACCTTAAAGACCCTAAAGAATTTATGGAGTCTCTAAAAGTCGATTTATTTTCCAATCAGGTGTTTGTTTTTACGCCAAAGGGTGAGGTTATTGAGCTTCCTTCTGGATCGACACCCATTGATTTTGCTTATAAAATACATTCAGAAGTAGGAAATCGATGTATAGGTGCCAGAGTTGACGGTAAGATGGTTCCTATAGATTTTAAGCTTGCCAATGGGAACATAGTAGAAATCATTACTGCTAGCAATAGCAAAGGTCCCAGTATTGATTGGCTTAAAATTGTCAAGAGCACTCAAGCAAAAAATAAAATCAAGCAGTCCCTAAAAAAAGAAGATAAAACAGAAAATATAGATAAAGGCAAAGAGTTGTTAGAGAAATACTTAAGAAGAAAGGGTTATGATACGCAGCAGATTATAAAGCCTCAATGGATAAATAAAGCTGCAAAGCAGTTTGGCCTTAATTCTTCCGAGAATCTTTATGCTTCTATTGGGAATGGAAGTATCATGGTAAATAAAGTAGTTCCTAAGCTACAAGATTACTACCGAGAAGAGAAGCAACAAGAGTTGGGACAAAAAGAAAAATCCGTTTTTTCTGAACATTCCCCAAAACCAAAACGAAAAACAAATGAAACCAGTGGAATAAAAGTTCAAGACGGTGTGGATAATCTATTAATAAGAATGTCCAAATGCTGTAATCCAGTACCCGGAGATGAGATTGTAGGGTTTATTACGAAAGGAAGAGGTCTTTCCATTCATAGAAAGGATTGCACCAATATTGTCAGTGAATACGATACCATTTATAATCGGTTGATAGATGTTGAATGGGATTCAAATAAAGAGGATATTTCATATGAGACAGAGATTAGTATTATAGCCGAAGATAGAAAAGGGTTTCTCGTAGAAATCACAAGGATTTTTGATGAATTAAACCTAACGGTTACGGGTATTAATGCAAAAAGTGGAAGAGATGTAATTGCTACTGTGAATTTAACCATAGAAATAACCAATATTGGACAACTTGATAAAGTAATTAGAAAAATTAAGAATATTGAAGGCGTTATGGATGTTTATAGAGTCATATCATAAAGAAAGATAAGAGATAACAGATAAGAGATAAAAGTTGAGGATGATTTTGTTAGCACAAAATCTTTCATTAGTAAAAAGAGATAAGAAAATGTGTAGGGACGACCCTTGCGGTTGTCCGTAAGACAGAGGACAGATAGAAAAACAGATAAGAGATAACAGACAGTAAAGAAAGATAAAAGACACAATAAAAGAAAGATAAGAGATAACAGATAAAAGTTAAGGATGATTTTGTTAGCACAAAATCTTCATTGTTAAGGATTGAAAGTTTTGCTTGGCAAAACTATTCCATAACTCTTATCTCTTATCTATTATCTATTATCTATTATCTCTTATCTCTTATCTAACCAAGTATAATTTTTGGAGGCTATTATGCGGGCAGTTGTACAGCGAGTGACGGAGGCGGATGTAACCGTTGAAAGTCATGTGGTAGGACAAATAAAATCAGGACTAATGGTTCTTATTGGAATTGAAGAGACGGATACAGATAAAGATGTGACGTATCTGGTTGAAAAAATAGTCAATTTGAGAATTTTTGAAGATGAAGCGGGTAAAATGAATTTATCCCTTATGGATATCTCAGGGGATATTTTAGCTATTTCACAGTTTACTCTGTTAGGGGATTGTAGAAAAGGTAGAAGACCAAGCTTTATTCAAGCTGCAAAACCTGAAAAAGCAGTTCTTCTATACGAATCATTTGTTCATAAGTGCAGAGAAATGGGTATCAAAACGGAGACAGGTGTTTTTCAAGCTGAAATGAAAGTCACATTATGCAATGATGGCCCTGTTACGATACTTGTAGACAGTAATAAAATATTTTAGGAGTGTTGATTATGAAGATTAAGAAGTTTACCCTTGGTATGTACCAAGAGAATTGTTATGTTGTCTCTTGTAGTGATACAAAAAGTGCATTTGTTGTAGATCCGGGCGTTTATAACCCTAATATGGTGAACTATATTGAAGAAAATCATTTAAACATAGAATCTATAATACTGACCCATGCTCATGGCGATCATATCTGTGGTTTAATGGAAACGGCTAAGAAGTTTAATGCACCGATTTATATTCATAAGAGTGAAGCCTCAGTTTTAAATGATGGGAAAAAGAATTTCTCTGAAGAAATATGCGGGTGTAAAATTGAGATTGAAGCAGATCGTCTTTTAAAAGATGGGAAAATCATACAAATAGGAAAAATGGAAGTTAAAATCATTCACACACCAGGACATACGCCTGGAGGCATTTGTATTCATGTAGGAGATGTTCTTATAAGCGGGGATACTTTATTTGAAGAGTCTATTGGTAGGACGGATTTCAAGTATTCTTCTACTGATGCATTGGTGAATGCTATCAAGGAAAAACTATATCTTTTGCCTGATCATACAAGAGTCTATCCCGGTCATGGAATGGATACGACCATAGGCCATGAGAAAAAGAGAAACCCTTTTGTGAAAGGGCAATAGAATCAATGAATAATGAATAATGAATAATGAATAATGAAGGTGGATTTTGTTTCTCAAAATCTTCATTAAACCATAAACCATATTGGGAGGAAGTATTTTGAAGTTCGTTTGTATTGGAGACAGCCTGACTTATGGATATAAGGTTCGGCGTTCAGAAACATGGACCCATCTATTTTCTGAAAAATATCAAGTGGAAGTAATAAACAAAGGCATCAATGGAGATTCCACTGGAGGTATGCTTTCAAGATTTTATAATGATGTGGTAAGTAATAAACCAAGCCATGTTTTAATAATGGGTGGCACTAATGATTACATAATGGGTGCAACGTTGAATATGGTAAGACTGAACATTTCGACAATGGCACATCAAGCTTTAAGTTACAATATTATACCAATTATTGGCATTCAGATTTTAACGGATGCGGCTATGGCAAAAATACATTGGTCAAACATTACTGACTTTCAGATTGTGAATAATGAAATCACAAATTACCGTGAATGGGTTTTTAAATTTGCCAAGATTTTCAATGTAAGTGTCATTGATTTTTATGAACATTTCAATGATCATCTTGAAAAAAGTAGTAGCAATTCACTATATCTTGACGGTCTTCACCCAACCATAAGAGGGCAAGAGATTATGGCAGAGAGCATAACTTTATAATTTGGTTAAGATAAGAGATAAGAGTTAGTTTTGCTAAGCAAAACTTTCACTCCTTATCAATGTAGATTTTGTGATAACAAAATCATCCTCAACTGTTATCTATTATCTGTTATCTATTATCTTTCTTTTTCTGTCTGTCCCCTGTAACCTGAACGAAAAGAGGCATGTTATGCTGTATGTATATATCAATGAGAGTGGATTCAGATATGAAGTTGAGGAATTGATTAAGCTGTTCATTCCCTGGTCTGATTTTGAATTTATTGAACAAGAAGAAGGAATTCAGAATAAAAGCTTTTTATTAAGCAGTTTCATTTCCTATGATAAGGGAAATGTTGGAATTTCTTCAGAACTCACTAAAGATGGCAAAAAAATTGACTATGTTTCAACACCACAAGTGATGGACCATTGTGAAAATGTCACCAGGAAAGAAATTAAGGAGGGCGTTAAGAGGTCAGTTTTTTTAATACTTCGGCGGTTATATGATTATACACCACCTTGGGGAATTTTGACTGGTGTAAGACCCACAAAAATTGTCAATGAAATGATAGAAGCAAAGTTTTCACATGAAGAAATCCGAAAGAAACTTAATGGATTGTATTATATTGATTCGGAAAAAATCAATCTGTTGTTTAATGTGTGTAACAATGAGAAAGATATTTTATCGACGGGATCTGTTAAAGAGATCAGTTTGTATATTGGCATACCCTTTTGCCCTACAAAGTGTACTTATTGTTCCTTTACTTCATATCCTGCCCAAATAGATCGTATGAACCAGTATCTCGAAGCTTTAATTCAAGAAATTATTTTTGTGGGCAATGAACTCATAAACACTGAATTAAAAATTGAGACTCTTTACATTGGTGGAGGGACCCCAACGGCTTTGACAGTAAATCAATTAAATAGGTTACTAATTCAGGCAAGAGAATCCTTTGAGCTAAACGATTTAAAAGAATATACTGTGGAATGTGGGCGGCCGGATACCATTACAAGTGAAAAACTAAAGATTATGAAGTCCTTCGGAGTTAATCGTATTAGCATTAACCCTCAATCCATGAATGAAAAAACCCTGGTTGAAATAGGTCGAAATCATACACCTGAGGAAATTAAGGAGGCTTTCTATTTAGCTCGAAAATATGGATTCCATAATATAAATATGGATTTGATTGCGGGATTACCCAATGAAACACCAGTGGATTTTAATTACTCAATAAATGCTTTGATTCAGATGGAACCGGAAAATATTACAGTACATACGTTAGCCATAAAAAGAGCGTCTAAATTGAAGAAAATAAGGGAAGAATACAGTTATTATATAGGGGAAGAGGCAATATCGGATATGCTTGAAATATCCTCATCACTTTTACATCAGTACTCATATGAACCCTATTACATGTATCGGCAAAAATATATGTCTGGAAACTATGAAAATGTGGGTTATTGTAAGAATGCGACCCAGTGTATTTATAATATTCGTATTATGGAAGAGAAGCAAACCATAATCGCCTTAGGTGCCGGTGGCATTTCAAAAGTTTTCTATCCTTTGGAAAATAGGTTGGAGCGTGTCCCAAATGTATCCAATTATGAGGTTTACATTGAAAGAATTCAAGAAATGATAGAGCGTAAAAAGAATTTGATTTTTGCAAATATTGACAACAAAATTAGTAATACATTATAATTAAATGGTATACTTAAAATAACGGTTATATAAAAGTGTAATAATCCAATAGGGCGGCACGATCATACTTCTTGTCCCTGACTACGGGATGTAGAAGTTTTTGTATTTAGCAGTAGAAATTTACAAATACAAGATTTGTGATTTCCTTGCATAAGTTCGCTTACAATTTGTTTCACAAATTGAGCGAGCTAGTAGCAGTAGAAATCTACAAATACAAGATTTGGTCGGCTACGTAATCTAAATCAAAGATTTAGACTACGCGACATCTGACCTACGACACAATCGAAGATTGTTGTTAGGTCATTATGATTTCTTTGCATAAGTTCACCATCTATTTATTTCATAAATTTGGTGAGCTAATAAACAGGAGGGACTTAATATGCTTACACAGGCACCAAGAGGAACCCGGGATATACTCCCAGAACAAGTTAGCAAGTGGATTTATGTTGAAAATAAGTTTAGAGATATATGTGCAAAATATGGCTTTGAGGAAATTCGAACGCCATTATTTGAGCATACAGAATTATTTAAACGTGGGGTAGGGGAAACAACTGATATTGTAGAGAAACAGATGTATTCTTTTGATGATAATGGTGGAAGAAATATTACTCTAAAAGCGGAAGGGACAGCTCCAGTCGTACGGGCATATGTGGAAAACAAATTATATGCGAATCCTCAACCTTTAAAATTGTATTACATAACACCGTGTTATCGTTATGAAAGACCCCAAGCAGGAAGGTTAAGGGAGTTTCATCAATTTGGAGTTGAAGTCTTCGGGACCAACAACCCTCTGGCAGATGCAGAGGTCATTGGTGTTGCTGTGGACCTTTTTGACGAATTGGGCGTTAAAAACCTTGAAGTTAGAATCAATAGTATTGGGTGCCCTGATTGTAGAAAGGAACATAGAAAAGCATTAACGGAGTTTCTAACAGATAAACTTGATTTGTTGTGTGAAACCTGTAAAGGCAGGTTTGATCGAAATCCCATGAGGATATTGGACTGTAAAAATGAAAGCTGTCAGGCGAATGTTATAAATGCTCCGAGAATGATGGAATATCTATGTGAATCATGTGCCAGTGATTTTGATGTTTTGCAAAGAAATCTCAAGGCTATGGAAATAGATTATATAATAGATCCTGATATTGTAAGAGGTTTAGATTATTATACTAAAACTGCTTTTGAAATTGTTTCGAAAGAAATAGGGGCACAGGGCACCGTTTGTGGTGGTGGGCGATATGATAATTTAGTTGAAGAAATTGGTGGGCCATCCACACCAGGCGTTGGCTTTGGGTTGGGAATTGAAAGACTTTTGCTTTCTCTTGAAAATAATGACGTTGAGATAGAAAAAAGAGATTCAACAGATGTATTTATAGCTGTCTTAGGGGAAGAACCTGAGAAAGTAGCCATTAAGTTATTAAGGGATTTAAGATGTATTGGTATAAAAGGACAGATGGATTTATTGGGTAGAAGTCTAAAATCACAATTCAAATATGCAGATAAGCTAAAAGCGCCTTTTACAATTGTAATAGGCGAAGATGAATTAAAAGAGAATTGTGTAGTGTTAAAAGATATGAAGAACTCGGAACAAAAGAAGATTGAAATTAATAATGTTATTCAAGAGGTAAAAACAAGGCTTTGAGCATGAAAGGATGAAAATAGATGAGCAATATTTTTCGAAGGACGCATATGTGCGGACAATTGAGAAGTGAACATATAGGAGAAACAGTTGCATTAAATGGTTGGGTCCAAAGAAAGAGGAATCTCGGAGGGCTAATTTTTGTAGACCTAAGAGATAAAACTGGACTTGTTCAAATTGTATTTGACAAAGATATTTCTGCAGAAGCGTTATATACATCCGATAAAATTAGAAGTGAATATGTTATTGGAATAAAAGGGATTATAAAAGAAAGAGAATCAAAGAACAGTGATTTGCCTTCTGGAGACATTGAGGTATTTGTGGAGAAGTTAATCATATATTCTGAAGCAGATACACCCCCTATTTACATAAAGGACAATGATGATGTGGCTGAAAGTTTAAGATTGAAATATAGATATCTAGATTTGAGAAAACCAACTATGCAGAAAAACATGGCGTTTCGTCATAAAATTACTCAATTAACAAGACGTTTTTTCGATGAGGAAGGCTATATAGATGTGGAAACACCTATGTTGATTAAGCCGACCCCTGAAGGTGCAAGAGATTATCTTGTTCCAAGTAGAGTAAACCCGGGGAATTTTTATGCTTTGCCACAGTCCCCACAAATATACAAGCAACTATTGATGCTAACGGGTTTAGAAAAATACTATCAAATTATCAAATGTTTTCGAGATGAGGATTTAAGAGCAGATCGACAACCTGAATTCACACAGATTGATATGGAAATGTCTTTTGTTGATGTGGACGATGTGATAGAGATTAATGAAAGGTATTTAAAAAAACTTTTCAATGAAGTTAAAGGAATAGATTTAGAACTTCCATTAACCCGATTGTCTTATTCGGAGGCTATGGAACGATACGGGAGTGATAAGCCAGATATACGATTTGGTTTTGAACTTAAATGTTTGAATGATATCGTTGCCAGTTGTAATTTTAAGGTTTTTCGTAATGTGTTAGAGGATAAAGGGGATATCCGAGGCATCAATGTTAAAGGCTGCAGCGATCAAATTAGCAGAAAAAATATTGATAAATTACAAGACTATATAAAAACTTACGGAGCTAAAGGATTGGCTTGGATACGTGTCAATGAATCAGAGATTCAATCGCCCATATCCAAATTTTTTACTGAAGAAGAAATGTCAATGATTATTCAGCGTTTTGAAGCCCAACCTGGGGATTTGATTTTAATCATTGGGGATAAACCCGCTGTTGTATTTGATTCCTTAGGTCATCTCAGAAATGAAGTAGCTCGACAACTTGGTATTCTAAATGATAATGAATATAAGTTGCTTTGGGTGACTGATTTTCCTCTTTTAGAATATGATGAGGAAGAAAAACGTTATACATCTGTCCATCATGCTTTTACAGCGCCAAAAGATGAAGATCTTGAATTGCTTCAATCTGCTCCACAAAAAGTGAGAGCCAAAGCTTATGATATTATTTTAAATGGGGTGGAAATAGGCGGAGGAAGTATTAGAATCCATAATAGTAGACTTCAAAAGAAAATTTTTGATGCAATTGGTTTATCTGATGAGGAGGCTGAAAGGAAATTTGGCTTTTTTCTTGAAGCATTTAAATATGGGGCACCCCCTCATGGAGGGCTTGCTTATGGATTAGATAGACTCGTTATGCTCTTGAGCGGAAATGCAAACATAAGAGAAGTTATCGCTTTTCCGAAAACTCAGAATGCCATATGTCTACTCAGTGGAGCCCCAGGAATCGCAGAAGACAACCAACTTGAAGAGCTTGGGATTAAGTTGGTAGAGAAAGAATAGAAAGAGTAAGTTGAAGTTTAAGTATGAGTATAAGGGTAAGTAAAAGATAACAGATAAAAGATAATAGATAATAGTTATGGTGGATTTCGTTTCACAAAATCTTCAATTTAAACTTAAACTACTCCGAAGGAGTACATTTAAACTTAATACTTTGATTACTACTCCGAAGGAGTCCACTCAAACTTAACACTTAAATACTACTCCGAAGGAGTCCACTCAAACTTAACACTTAAATACTACTCCGAAGGAGTCCACTTAAACTTAACACTTAATCACTACTCCAAAGGAGTCCACTTAAACTTGACACTTTGATCACTACTCCGAAGGAGTCTACTCAAACTTAACACTTGAATTAATGGTGGTGGAATCATGAAAAATAGAATCGGTGTGATGGGTGGGACATTTGACCCGATACACTATGGGCATTTGGTCCTTGCGGAGCAAGTAAGAAGTGAATTGTCTCTTGATCGTATTATTTTTGTTCCTGCTGGCATACCGCCTCATAAAAAGGAACTTTCAATCAGCAACAATATTCATCGACATTTTATGACAGTACTTGCCACAATTGATAATCCGAATTTTATTGTCTCTGATATTGAAGTGCATGCCCAAAAAGTTTCTTATACAATTGATACTTTGCACCGATTAAAGGAATTATATGGAAACGACCATTCGATCTTTTTCATTACTGGCGCTGATGCTATATTAGACATTGAATCTTGGAAGGATTCCAAAACTCTTTTGAAGACCTTTAAATTTATAGCTGGAACGAGACCGGGGCATCAGAATGATGATTTGGAACGAAAGATAAGTCTTTTAAAAAAGCAATATGACGCAGATATACATTTGTTAGAAGTGCCTGCATTAGCCATATCTTCTACAGATATCCGAAATAGAGTGGGAATGGGAAAATCCATCAAGTATCTTATTCCTGAGGCAGTGGAGCAGTATATTTATAAAAACAGGTTGTATGAGAGAGGTGTTTCAGGTGAATGAAGCAGCTTTGATTGAGCAAGTAAGGAAAAGATTGAAGGATAAAAGGTTTAAACATACGATTTCGGTACAACAGGAGGCTTTACGGCTTTCTCGACTGTATCATTGCAACATTGAGAATGCATCTACTGCTGCAATCCTTCATGACCTGTGTCGGGATGACTCTATTGAAACTCTAAATTCATATGTAAAAAAATTCAATTTGGATAATATATATTTAAATAACAAATCCCTGTCCCACGCAAAAGTGGCTGCATTGATTATTCAGGCGGAATTAAATATTTCACATACAGAAGTGATCAATGCCATAGCCTTTCATACTACAGGTAGAGCAAACATGTCTCTTCTGGAGAAAATTATTTTTTTATCGGATATGATTGAGGAGAATAGAAAATTTGATGGGATAAATGAATTAAGAGAATTGGCCTATAAGGATATAGATTCTGCCTGTTTGATGGCCTTGGATCACACCATTAAGTATGTCATTGAAAAAAAGGAATATCTTCATATAGATACTCTATTAGCCAGAAATAATCTTATAATAAACAAAGGAGGTAACGATGAGCATAAAAGCAAATGCAATTAAGGCTGCTGAACTAATTGATGAGAAAAAGGGTGAAGATATTGTGATTTTGGATGTCTCAAAAATCTCAAGCTTTGCGGATTTTTTTGTTATTGCACATGGGAATTCTGATAGGCAGCTAAAAGCTTTAGCAGATGAAGTTGAAAAGGGTATGGGTGATACAGGTATTTCATTGTATCATAAAGAAGGTAAAGAAACTTCAGGTTGGATATTACTTGATTTTGGAGATATTATAGTTCACTTATTCTTAACCCAGCAAAGACAGCATTATAATATTGAAAAGCTGTGGAATGATGGTGAACAAATTCCTTTTGAAGGGTCGGAGGCTTAAGTATTAGATGAACTTATTATAAATCTGGAGGAAATGAAATGACAGTTTATGATTATAAATTAATTGAAAATAAATGGCAGAAAAAATGGGAAGCAACAGAAATTTATAAGTTTGATAAAGAAGATATAGAAAACAAGCTATACTGCCTTGAAATGTTTTCTTACCCATCAGGTGCAAACCTGCATGTTGGTCACTGGTATAATTATGGACTGACAGATTCATGGGCACGCATGAAGCGTATGCAAGGTTATAATGTATTTCATCCTCAGGGATTTGATGCTTTTGGCCTTCCAGCAGAAAACTATGCCATAAAAACAGGCATTCATCCAAAGGATTCGACTTATAAGAATATAGAAACAATGGAAAATCAATTAAAAAGCATGGGAGCAACTTTTGATTGGGATTATGAAGTAGTTACTTGCAATCCAGAGTACTACAAATGGACACAATGGATTTTTTTAAAGCTTTACGAAAATGGCCTTGCATATCGTAAAAATGCACCTGTCAATTGGTGCCCAAGCTGTAAAACTGTATTAGCAAATGAGCAAGTAATTGATGGTAGCTGTGAACGATGTAAAGATGTTGTGACTAAGAGAGATTTAACTCAGTGGTTTTTTAAAATTACGGAATATGCACAGGAGTTGTTAGATTTTTTACCACAAATTGATTGGCCCGAAAAAACAAAAAAAATTCAGAATAATTGGATTGGACGATCTGAGGGGGCTGAAATAGAATTCAACATTGATGGAAGCGATTTGTGTTTCAAGGTATTTACCACAAGAGCCGACACTCTTTATGGGGTGACGTATATGGTACTGGCCCCTGAAAGTGAGCTTGTTGATAAAATAACATGTAGCGAATATCAGGAAAAAGTAAATGAGTATAAGGAAATATCTCAAAAGCAGTCTGACATTGAAAGAATGTCTACTGTCCGTGAAAAGACAGGCGTTTTTACCGGTGCATATGCCATAAATCCTGTTAATGGAGAAAAGATACCCATTTGGATTGCGGATTACGTTTTAGCAAATTATGGAACAGGGTGTGTCATGGCAGTTCCCGGTCATGATGAAAGAGATTTTGAATTTGCCATGAAATATAATCTTCCAATCAAAAGAGTTATTAAAGGAGATGCCTCAGCTGAGGATCAACTTCCTTTTACAGAATATGGTCAATTGGTAGATAGCATGGATTTTTCAGGACAGTCTTCTGATGATGCGAAAAATAACATTGTAGAAAAATTGAAACAACAAAAAAAGGGAGAACTTAAGGTTAATTTCAGACTTAGAGATTGGCTGGTTTCTCGACAAAGATATTGGGGAACCCCTATTCCTATGATACATTGTGAGAAATGCGGCATCGTTCCGGTGCCAGAAAAAGATTTGCCTGTGGAATTGCCATACAATGTAGAGTTTACACCGGATGGGGAATCCCCATTGGCGAAAAGTGAAGAATTCTCCAATGTTACCTGTCCAAAATGTGGTGAAAAGGCAAAACGAGATCCAGATACTTTAGATACTTTTGTTTGTTCTTCGTGGTATTTTTTGCGTTATCCCGATAATAGAAATGAATCGGAAGTTTTTAACAAAGAATGGATTAATAAGATGCTGCCAGTAGATAAGTATGTGGGTGGCGCAGAACATGCTGCATTGCATCTTCTTTACGCACGTTTTTTCACAAAAGCATTGAGAGATATGGGTTATCTTGACTTTGACGAACCCTTTCTTTCCCTTGTGCATCAAGGAACCATATTGGGACCTGATGGCAATAGAATGAGTAAGTCAAAAGGCAATACCATTTCGCCGGATACGTATATTAACGAATATGGATCCGATGTTTTTCGACTTTATCTTGCTTTTGGGTTTGCGTACACAGAAGGAGGACCCTGGAATGATGATGGTATAAAAGCCATTGCTAAATTCTCTAATAGAATTGAACGCATTGTGGAAAAATTCATGAGTGAAAAAGTCAATAGTGGGAAAAGCACATTAGAGAATGAAGAAAAGGAATTAAACTTTGTTCGTCATACAGCCATAAAAGGGGTAACGGAAGACGCAGAAAAATTTCAGTTTAATACATCTGTTGCTCGGCTCATGGAATTGGTAAATGCTTTATATAAGTATGATGCAATAGAAAACAAAAATCTTCAGGTGCTTGAAGGAACAATAAAAGACTTGTTGCTACTATTGGCCCCCTTTGCACCTCATTTTGCAGAAGAAATGTGGGAGCAAATGGGATACAACTACTCAATTTTTAATCAAAAATGGCCGCAGTTTGACCCGAATGCTTTGGTATTAGATACTGTAGAGATTGTGATTCAGATTAATGGAAAAGTAAAAGATAAGATGGAGGTTCCCTTAGACTTGGCTAAAAACGATGTGGAAAAGATGGCGTTAGGCAATACACGAATTTTACAGATTATAGAGGATAAAAAAGTTGTAAAGGTGATCTTTGTTCCCAATAAGCTCATGAACATCGTTGTAAAATAAATCATAGCTAAGAATTTAAATCTTACTGATGAAGGCGCGGAGAACGCGTAATAAAATAGAAAAGTTACAATATGAAGGAGGAATATTTTTTGACTAAAGAAACAGATGTTTTAAAAGTAATACCCTTAGGGGGATTAAACGAGATTGGTAAAAATATTACAGTATTGGAATATAAGAATGATATCATGATTATAGATTGTGGGTTGTCATTTCCAGATGATGAAATGTTTGGGATTGATATCGTCATTCCTGATTTTACGTATTTGCTAAAAAATAGGAGTCGAATAAAAGGAATGGTGTTGACCCACGGACATGAAGATCATATTGGGGGAATCCCATATTTATTAAAGGAAATTGACATTCCCATTTATGGAACAAAATTAACCCTTGGCTTGGTAGGAAATAAGTTAAAAGAGCATTCTTTAAATAGCCCTGCAACATTAAATGTGGTTAAACCGGGGGATACCGTAAAATTAGGTGCTTTTTCTGCTGAATTCATACGGACAAATCATTCCATTGCAGATGCTGTTGCTTTGGCTATTAGTACCCCTGTAGGGATGGTGTTTCATACAGGAGATTATAAAGTAGATTTCACGCCCATAGATGGAGAAATCATTGATTTTCATAAGCACGCAGAGATTGGAAAAAAAGGTGTGCTTCTGCTTCTGGCGGACAGCACAAATTCTGAAAGAAAAGGATATACAATTTCAGAAAAAACCGTTGGAATTGCCTTGGATAACGTTTTTGCAAATGCACAAAATAGAATTATTATTGCGACATTTGCTTCTAATGTTCACAGGGTTCAACGAATTATAGATGCTGCGGATAAATGTGATCGAAAGGTTGCCATATCGGGAAGAAGCATGGTGAATGTTGTTAATGTTGCCACAGAGCTGGGCTATCTAAAAATGCCACCTAATATTTTAGTGGATCTCAACAAGATAAAATCTATGGATGAAAATAAAATTGTTGTCATTACAACTGGCACTCAGGGAGAGCCAATGTCTGCCCTTTCTCGTATGGCTGTATCAGAACATAGATCCATTCAAATAAAAAAGGGAGATACCATTATTCTTTCATCAAGCATTATTCCGGGAAATGAAAAAACCATATCCAATGTGGTGAACAAATTGTTTGAAAAAGGCGCAGATGTTATATACTCTGACTTAGCAGATATTCATGTGTCCGGACATGCTTGTGAAGAAGAAATAAAGCTCATGCATTCCCTCATAAGACCAAAATTTTTCATGCCGGTCCATGGGGAATATAGGCACCTAAGGCAGCATGGTCTCATTGCAGAAAATTTAGGAATGCAAAAAGAGGATATTTTCATACTGGAGACAGGCCAGGTGTTAGAGTTGACTCCAAATAGTGCAAAATTAGCACCAAAATCCGTGCCAGCAGGAAAAACATTAGTAGATGGTCTGGGAGTTGGAGATGTTGGAAATATTGTATTGCGTGACAGAAGGCTTCTTTCAGAAAGTGGATTGATGATTATTGTTGTAGCTTTGGATAGAGCATCAGGACAAATATGCTCGGGCCCGGACTTGATTTCAAGAGGTTTTGTATATGTGAGAGAATCTGAAGATTTGATGGAGTCTGCAAAACAAGTTGTTAAAGACACTTTAGAAAAATGTCAATCAGAGGGTGTTAGAGAATGGTCTGCACTTAAAAACTCCGTAAAAGATGAGTTGAGAGAATTTATTTATACAAAAACAAAAAGAAACCCCGTTATACTGCCTATTATTATGGAAGTATAGGAAAAAAGGAGGTCCAACCATGAATGTCTATGATAGTGCACATCAATTGGCAAGGGCTCTAAAGGATTCTGAGGAATTTAAAAATTTCAATAGAATCAAGGAAGAAATTTCAAGCAATACAGAATTAAAGGAAATGCTAGACGATTTTCAACAAAAACAACTTGAAATCCAAACCCAACAACTTTTTGGGAATGAAATAGAGGAGGACAAGATGCAGCAAATTCAGCAGCTTTATGAAATCATGGGTAGAGATCCCAAAGCTGCGGAGTATTTACAAGCTGAAATGGTCTTATCAAAAATGATGGCAGATATATATGGCATTTTGGGAGAAGTGATAAAAATTGCATAGCCCAGACTTTGAGAGAAGACTTTCTAATACAAAAATAAAAATGAAAGATAAAAACATAGAAGTATTATTAGTAACAAAGCCTGAAGATAAATATTATCTATCGGGCTTTGAGTCGTCTCACTTTTTCATTGTACTAACGGAAGATTCAAATTTTTTGTTAACAGATTTTCGCTATGTCGAGGCGGCACTAGAAAAGACATGGCCGTTTGAAGTGGTGAAAATAGATTCAAATCATTCAATATTTGATTTTTTAGCAAAATACGATAAAATGAATATAGGAATTGAAGAACAACATTTAACAGTGGATCATTATAAATCATTGGAAAAAATATTTACTTCTAAGAAAATTATTTTCGCTCAAGATATATTTAACACCCAACGGATGATTAAAGATGCTTATGAAATTCGTTGCATACAACGCGCTGCAGAAATTGCGGACCATGGATTTGCGCAACTATTAAATGCCATTGGTCCAGGCATATCTGAAAGAGAACTGGCATCAAAATTAGAAGAACTTATGAAAAAAGAAGGGGCGAACAAAATATCCTTCGAGACAATAGCAGCTTCTGGGGAAAGGTCTTCTTTGCCTCACGGTACAGCCTCTGACAGAATTATTCAAAAAGGTGATTTTCTAACTTTGGATTTTGGATGCGTGGTGGAGCACTATTGTTCAGATATGACAAGGACTGTTGCCATTGGAAAAATATCGGATAAGATGAAAAATGTCTATGAGAGTGTACAAGTAGTGCAACAAGAAGTATTAGAAAAAATAGCGCCTGGTTTATCAGCGTCAAATGTTGACAAAATTGCAAGAGATAAGATTAGAAATGCTGGCTATGGAGAATTTTTTGGACATGGATTAGGACATGGTGTAGGGCTTGAAGTTCATGAAGCGCCAAGGCTTAGTCCCACCTGCCAGATAGAGCTTTCAGCAGGTATGGTGGTAACAGTGGAACCAGGCATCTATATACCCAATAGCTTTGGTGTCCGCATAGAAGATTTAGTTGTGATTACAGATCATGGTATGTGTAATTTTACTCTATCCAATAAAGAACTCATCATATTGTGAAATAAATAAATTGAGTAAAAAGAAAGAATAGAGACATAAGAGTAATTTCAAATTGTTTTTGAAAATTGCTGTTAGGTCATAAAGGAGGGTCAATGATATGATTTATGCTAGTGAATTCAGAAAGGGAAACACTTTTGAAATTAATGGAGAACCCCATGTCGTGGTGGATTTCCAACATGTTAAGCCTGGGAAAGGCGCAGCTTTTGTAAGAACAAAGTATAAAAATATTCTCTCAGGGGCTACCAGAGAAGAAGCCTTCAATCCCAATGATAAATTTCCAAAAGCACATATTGAGACAAAACAGATGCAATACTTGTATAATGATGGACAACTTTATTATTTTATGGATCAGGAAACCTACGAGCAAATACCCCTTACAATGGATACGGTGGAAGATGCCATTCAGTATATAAGAGAAAATGATATGGCTACCATTAAGTTTTATAAGGACAAAGCTTTTCTTGTAGAAGCACCTAACTTTGTAGAATTAAAGGTTACAGCAACAGAACCTGGAGTAAAGGGTGATACAGCAACAAATGCCACAAAAGCCGCAACAGTTGAAACAGGAGCGACTGTTCAAGTGCCGTTCTTCATTGAAGAAGGGGAAGTCATTAAAATTGATACAAGGTCATGCGAATACTTGTCCAGAGCAGCGAAAGAATAATGAATTGATTTAATATTTAGGATTTAAAATTTATGGTAGATTTTGCATAGGCAAAATTCCTAGTCTCTAATCTCTAATAACTGGGGGAAGACATGAAAAAAATTACATTGTTTGCAGTCATGTTTGCTATATTAATCTTTAGCTACATTATTTTTGATAATGTAGTACAAGGTATGACATCCGCAATTGATACGGAAAGTAATGAATATATTACGGTTGAGATTCCTTCTGGAAGTACTACCAATGACATCTCAGAAATTTTAGTGCAACATGGTCTTATACGTAACAATTTCGTGTTTAAGTATATGAGTAAAAAATTAGACTATGAGGGTAGATATCAGGCAGGAACTTATATGCTTGGATACAGCATGACTATGACGGACATTATGAGTATCATGTACAAAGGGAGCACATCTGATGAAAAAACCCTTCGTATTACAATTCCTGAAGGTTATACAATAGTACAGATTGCAGAAGTTTTTCAAAGTAGTGGACTTATGGATGTAGACACTTTTTTATATGAAGCAGAAAATGGTGTGTTCTCATATGATTTTATGAATGAACTTCCAAAAGGGCCTAATCGATTAGAGGGTTTTCTTTTCCCCGATACTTATGAAGTATATAAAAATGCAACACCTCATGAAGTCATCAATAAAATGCTATCAAGGTTTGATGAACTTTTTTTAGACGAATACTATGACCGCGCACAAGAACTTGGGTATTCTATTAAAGACATGATTACTTTAGCTTCTATCATTGAAAGAGAAGCCTTATTTGATAATGAAAGGATCATTGTTTCCAGTGTTTTTCATAATAGACTTAATATTGATATGGCACTTCAATCTTGTGCAACAGTACAATATATTCTTGGTGAAGTAAAACCAAATTTGAGTATTGCGGATACTCAGATAGAGTCTCCCTATAATACGTATATTTATAAAGGACTGCCTCCGGGACCTATTGCATCTCCAGGGTTAGAGTCTATTAAAGCAGCCCTTTACCCCGCAGAGACACAATATATGTATTTTATGGCAAAAGGGGATGGGTCCCATGCATTCGCAGTTTCTTATGATGAGTTTCTAAGGTATAAAAAACAATACAGGTGAAAAATGAGTATAATTGTAAATGATTTAGTTGAATCATATATTAACGAGTTGTATAATAGTCGAAATGATTTTTTGAGAAAACTAAGGGATGATGCTGAAGAAGAAGGCGTGCCCATTATAACAAAAGATACGGAAGGCTTTATGTCCGTACTCCTTACGATCCATAAACCCAAAAAAATCCTTGAGATTGGAACGGCTATTGGTTACTCAGGCATTTTTTTTGCTTCCTTAATTCCAAAAACCCAAGTGGTTTCAATTGAAATGGATGATAATATGTACTTAAGAGCCAGAGAAAACATAAAAAAATCTGGCATGACAGATCATATAACGGACTTAAAGGGAGACGCAAGAAATATTATTGCTGATTTAGATGAAACCTTTGATATGATCTTTATTGATGCAGCAAAAGGTCATTACACATCTTTTTTTAAAGAGAGTCTTAGACTTCTAAAACCAGAAGGTGTTATCGTTTCAGATAATGTTTTATACAGAGGAATGACAGCATCCAATGCATTTTTAATTAAGAGAAAAAGAACCATTGTAAAAAGGATGAGAGAATATTTGGCATATATTTCAAATCATCCAGAATTTGAAACAGCAGTGCTTTCCATAGGGGATGGCATTGCTGTAAGTGCTAGAAAGGTAGAAGAGTAATATATGAAGAAAGTTGAACTATTAGCACCCGCAGGAGATTTTGAAAAACTTAAAATTGCAATTGAATATGGTGCCGACGCTGTTTATTTTGGTGGTGAAAGCTTTGGGTTGCGTGCTGCTTCAAAAAACTTTTCTATCGATGAAATGAGAAGAGGGGTTCAATACATCCATGATAAAGGAAAACGTGCCTATCTCACTTTAAATATTTTTGCCCATAATGAGGATATTGATGAATTGTTGGATTATTTAAAAAAAATAAAAGACATCTCTTTTGATGCTCTTATTATTTCTGACCCTGGAATCATTCAAGTGGTTAAGGAATGGATACCCAATACCCCTATTCACCTAAGCACACAAGCCAATACCACAAATTACAAAAGCGCAGAGTTTTGGTACAAGCAAGGCATTAAGCGTATCGTCTTAGCCCGAGAATTATCATTAAAAGAAATTAGAGAAGTCAGAGAAAAGGTCACAGAGGATTTAGAACTGGAAGCATTTATTCATGGGGCTATGTGTATCTCCTACTCTGGAAGGTGCTTGTTAAGCAATTACATGACGGGAAGAGATGCCAATAGAGGTGCATGTGCCCATCCTTGCAGGTGGAATTATTATTTAGTTGAAGAAAAAAGACCAGGAGAATATATTCCTGTAAACGAAGATGAAAGAGGCACCTATTTCTTTAATTCCAAAGACTTATGCCTTATTGAGCACATCCCTGAATTAATGGAATCAGGTATTATGAGTATGAAAATAGAGGGACGCATGAAAAGTATCTTTTATGTTGCGGTGATCGTAGGTGCCTATCGTAAGGCCATAGATACCTATTATAAAGACCCTGAGAATTACCAATATAAACCTGAATGGTTAGAAGAACTTAAAAAGGTTAGTCATAGAAATTTTACTACCGGTTTTTACTTCCATAAGCCCGAATCGGAGGATCTTAATTATGATACCAGCAGCTATACAAGGGATTATGACTTTTTAGGTTTGGTAAAATTCTATGATGAAAAAACAGGATTTGCAACCATTGAGCAAAGAAACAAGATATGTAAGGGTGATTCAGTTGAAATCATAGGTCCTTATGTAGATTTTTTTACCCAAAAGATTGATCTTATTCTTGACGAGGAGAATCAGCCAATAGAATCTGCTCCTCATGCTCAGCAGATCATTAAGATAAAGATGGAAAAACCAGTAATTGAGAATTATATGTTGCGAAGCAAAAGAACCAATACCTTTTCAGATATTTGATAAAAAATCTAATTTAAATTAAGGAAGGGTTTATTTCACTTTTTCCAATGCTTTAGCCAATTGATCTGGGCAAGATGTGGGTTTTCCTGAACAGCGTATGCCCTTTAAACAGGTGATCACTTTATTTATAGGCATACCTTCTACTAAAGAGGATATACCTTTCAGGTTTCCATCGCACCCATGGGTAAATTTTAATTTTCTTATTGTGTTCTTTTCGATTTCAAATTCTATTTTTTCTGAACAGACACCACGGGGAAAAAAAGTATGCATCTCTAAGAAGTCCTTTCTTTTAAAGGTAAGTTATCCAATTAATTTAAGACTTTATTTATACAAATCTGCAGCAAGTTGCTTTAGTCTGTGCGCATCTATCACCTCGTAACAATTCTTTTTCTTATTTAGAACCCCTTTGCTACTGAGCGTATACAATGTCCTAAGTAAATGCCTGTAGCTTGTTCCTAAAAGTTCAGCGATTTCTGATAGATTTTCATTAAATATGAATCGTGTTTTTCCATAGGAAGTTACCGTATGTCCTGTCGAAGCAATATAGCTGGCTAATTTGTTTTCAAGAGGATAAAGTTGGTTTATGGAGCTATTAATGGTAATTCGATTGAGTTTTTCAGAAAGAAGGCGTGATATATTGCGTAAAAAGATTGAATCATCAAGTAAAATCTCACGAACAATTTTTATGGGAATACCAATACAATAGACATCGTCAATTGCCTGAGCATTTGTTGTAAAATCATCTGAACTGAAAAGTTCAACTTCACCAAGAATATTAAGACCATCATAAAAGCACAACAATAATGCTTTTCCGTTGCTTAAGGATTTATATATTTTTGCTTTCCCTTCAACGAAAAAATAAAAGTGGGAATAGGATTCGCCTGATTTAAAGATATATTCATTTCTCTTAAAGTGATAAAGGTTCATATGCTCTGAAATATCTTTAGTAAAGAAATCAGAAATATGATATTTTTTTATATAGCAATCGAGTTTATTAGGATCATTTATTAATTCCATTTTTTTCTCCCTGGGTTGATTATATTATTAATTATGACATATGTCATAATTCAACACAATCCCTTTATGTTATAATATTTTTGCTAATGAAGTATGAAACAAGGAGAGAAATATTATGGCAGGAATTATTTTTTCAATTATTGCAGGTGTTTTTATAAGTTTTCAAGGTGTTTTTAATACACGTGTCAGTGATAAAATCGGATTATGGGAAGCCAACACAGTGGTTATGGGGACTGGTTTTATTGTAGCTACAGTACTCATGATGATATTTGGAAAAGGAAACTTTGAGAACCTTGGAGAGATAAATAAGCTTTATCTTATAGGAGGGGCTTTAGGTGTTGGGATTGTTTTTTCAGTTATGAAAGGCATTTCTGCTTTAGGTGCAACCTATGCCATAGCCATTATCATCATTGTCCAGCTTATTTTGTGTACCGTTATTGATACTTTTGGACTTTTTGAAAACCCTCAAATCAAATTTGATTTTACTAAACCTCTTGGGGTAGCCATTATGATTTTTGGATTGATCATATTTAAATTAAGAGGATAGTAATAGACATTAGGAACAGGCGTTTTTATATATTCCTTAGTAAGTAAATGTCAAAATCATAAGGATAAGGCATCTAAAATATGGTAAAATAAGATTATACATCTTAAATAAAGCTATGACTGTTTGGAGGTTATCAAATGAATACAGATATGCTTTACCATACGATTTTCAAGAGAAAATCTATCAGAAAGTATGACGAATCACCATTAGGGGAGTCTATGCTTTCTGAGATTTCTAATTTTATGTTGGAATTGGAACCTATGCATGATCATATAAAGACTGAAATAAAGATTGTATCTCGTTATGATATTAAAAATCTAACGCCCATTAAAGCACCCCATTATATGATTGTCTTTTCTGAAAACAAAAAAGATTATCTTACAAATGCCGGATTTATGTTGCAACAAATGGATTTATTTCTTTCTTCCAAAGGAATCGGAAGTTGTTGGATAGGGATGGCTAAGCCAAACAAGGGCGCACTAAAAAGCTCAGAACTTGAATTTGTGATTATGTTAGCTTTTGGAAAACCCATTGAATCATTACACAGGGCACATGTTTCTGAATTTAAAAGAAAAAATCTTAATGAAATTACAAATATCATGGGCATGGATGAATTATTTGAGACGGCTCGTTTGGCACCATCCGCTACCAATAGTCAACCATGGTTCTTTATAAAAGATAACCACAAGATACATGTATATTGTGTAAAGACCAACGCTATCAAAGCTGTCATCTATGAGAAAGTCAACAAGATTGATATGGGAATAGCAATATGCCATTTGTGGATTGCCGCTGCACATCTTGGGAAAAGGCTACAGTGGGAATATAATGAATCAGCAGTTGAGCATAGTCCCAAAGGATTTTACTATATTTCAACATTACATATAACAGCATAAATCAATTGATGGAATTTCCATATAAAAATGTACTAAAAAATGAACCAAACAAAATTTGTTTGGTTCATTTTTATTTATGAATAAATGTAGGGACTTTGAATATTATTTTAAAAAGGAGGACAGGCAAATGACAAACAGCATTGAATATATTTTTAAGAAATTCCCTGATGAAATTAAAAGGGCTCTGTTTTCAGTGCCAGATTATGTAAAATCATCTATTGAAGAAATACGCATAAAAGTTAATGGATCAATGGTGATATATGCTTCTGAAAAAGAATATTTCTTGAGTAGGGATAACAAATTTACTACAGACAGAAAAAATAGTCGGTTAATTACCAATAAAGAACTTCAAAATATTTTTAATTCCGTATTAAATTACTCTGTATATGCACATGAGGAAGAGTTATCAAATGGCTATGTAACCATTCAAGGAGGACACCGAGTTGGTGTGTGTGGAAAGGTTGTAATGGATGAAGAAAAAGTGAAAACAATTAAAGATATTTCCTCTCTTAATATCAGAAGAAGTCGAGAGATAATAGGCATATCTGAGAAAATTATTCAATATATATTTAGAGATAGCAAGTCCATCTACAACACATTGATTGTCTCCCCTCCTAAATGTGGTAAAACCACATTGTTAAGAGACATAGTAAGGAATTTAAGTGATAGGGGCTTTAAAATAGGGGTTGTAGATGAAAGGTCTGAGATTGCCGGCATGTTTGGTGGTTTTCCCCAGAACAATCTGGGATTAAGAACTGATGTGTTAGATGGTTGTCCAAAAGAGAAAGGCATTATTATGATGATCCGATCCATGTCACCGGATATTATTGCAACAGATGAAATAGGAAAAGAAGCAGATGTTTATGCAGTTGAATCTGCTTTGACTGCAGGAATAAATCTTATTACCACCATTCATGGGTACACTTTTAATGACTTGGAGAATTCAAATATAAAAAAATTAGTAAAAGAAAGAGTATTTGATCGAATACTGTTCATGTCAAATATTCCTTCAGTAGGACATATTAAATCAATAGTTAATAGCAAAAATGAAATAATTATTAAACAGGAGTAAACTATTATGATAATTAAAGGAATCCTTTCTATTGCAATTATCGGATTATCCACCCTTATAGGCTATTTGATTTCTATGAACTATGAATATCGAATTAAACAACTTTCTGCTTTTATCTATTCCATTAAGATAATGGAAGCAGAAATGAATTATTCAAAGAATTTTCTCATGGATATTATTAAAAAACTGTCTTCAAGCAATGAGAAAGTGGTCAGTTGCTTTTATAGTAATATGGAGGACTTATTAAGACAAAGTTATGGAAATGATTTTTCAACTTTATGGAGTGCGTCTGTTGATCTATCTTTTGAAACAAGCGCTTTATCCAATTCAGATATAAAGATTATTAAAGATTTTGGAAAAAATTTAGGAAAAATAGATTTAGAGAATCAACAGAAAATCTTTGATTATTTTTATAAAAGATTGGATTTCCAGATGGAAGAAGCGATTAATGAAAAGGCCCAAAAGAGTCGTGTCTATAAAAATATTGGAGTCTCTGTTGGCATTATGATCGTAGTGGTTCTCATTTAATGATAATTTTCAATTTTATACAGTGCTTAGCATAAGACAAAAGAAAAAAATGGAGGTTATAAAAAATGAACATGGATGTGGATCTAATATTTAAAATAGCAACCATTGGCATATTGGTTTCTGTACTAAATCAAGTATTGCTCCGCGCAGGAAGAGAAGAGCAAGCAATGATGACAACCTTAGCTGGTATCATTGTGGTGCTTTTTATGATTATTCAACTTATTAATAATTTTTTTACAACAGTAAAAACCATGTTTCAATTGTAAAATTAGGGACAGGGAACAGGTGACAGGTGACAGGGGACAGAAAAGATTAGAGATGTGTAGGGACGACCCTTGCGGTTGTCCTCGAGAAGGGATTAGCGATTAGAGATGTGTAGGGACGACCCTTGCGGTTGTCCTCGAGAAGGGATTAGCGA